>JAUSIH010000043.1 GCA_030648205.1 Dehalococcoidia bacterium
AATCCACGTGGAGCGCGGCTTCAAGCCGGAGGACAGTTGCGTGAGCGTGTTCGGCTGCGAAGGCCCGCACCTCTCCGTTACGGGGCCTGGGACGGCGGAGCAGGCGATGAATAACATCGCCAGCGTCATGGCGACGATGGGCAGCAATAACATGCACTTCGGCGGGCAGGTGCTGGTGGTGCTGGGACCCCGCGCCGCGCTCACCCTGTCGAAGGGTGGATTCAACAGGCAGACCGTCCGCAAGTACCTGTTCGAGAAGGCGAGAATTCCCGTCCACGAGCTGAAGACGGGAACGACGCCCGAAGAGACGGCCACCGAGGCGGAGCTGTGGCCGCGCTGGCCCGGCGCCGATCGCGAGGACACCCTCGTGCCCATCGTCCGCAAAGTGGAGAACATCCACCTGGTCGTGTCCGGAGGCTGGGGCGCGGGCGCGGCGTTCTCCGCTGTCTGCCCCGGCTGGGGCTACCTGGGCGGGTACATGGAGACCAAGAAGATCAGGCCGCTGGGCGGGAAATAGACAACACCCCGGAAAAGGTGTTCTCCGAACAAAGGGACGGTGGGTATATCCTCGCGTCCCTTTCTCATGTCAGAACACTATGCCGCGCGGGCGTTACCCCTCAACCGGCACGGTCTGGGAGCGCGAGAGGCCGCCCGCCGTTGGGCTGATGGTAATGTGGATACCGTGTCCGCCCGCCACCACCAGCAGCACATCCTCCGCGCGGCGGGCCGGCGGAATCAGCGTGTCGGCGGAGAAGTCAGGGAACTCGTCGTAGCGGAAGTTCCGCACCGCCTGCATGTCCTCCGCGGGCAAGTCCCCCGCGCGGACGTGAGCGCGCTCGAAGATGTAGCGCTGCGCGTCCGCCTTGGAGTAGCCCGCGGCGGCCAGGCGCTGGGCGAAGTCCGGCCCCAGGAACACCGCCAGCTCGCCGCCATAGTACACGTTGCCGTGCGAGTTAGCCCTCAACCCATTGACGATCGTCCGCAGAATGCTCTCCGGCTGCTGGCCGACGGTGAACACGTCGAAATTGCCCCGCAAGAATATGACCGTGACGGCGCTCGTCTCCCTGTCCAGCCCCCTGTCGGCGTGCAGCGGCTGCCACGGGCTGTCCTCCTGGTTTTCGCCCATGCACAAGGTGTACTTGCCCGGCTGGCCCAGCGTGGCGTAGTCCGTAAGTCCGGCGATGCACCCGCCGATGGCCGCCAGGACGAAGCGCATCGCACGGCCAATGGTCGCGTTGGCCTGCACGCCGGGGCCGAGAGCGTTCGCACCGCTGTTGACGCCGATCTTTCCGCGGACGGGGCCGTGGACCAGGACAAGGGGCGTCTGCGGGCCTGTGCCCGTCAGCACGCCCACGGCGTTCAAGTCGCGGGCAGGGAGAGCGCGGACGGCGGCCAGCAGCACGGGCATGTACTCCGGACGGCACCCCGCCATGACGGCGCAGGCGGCCACCTTCGCAAGCGTGGCCGCGCCCCAGCGCGGGGGCACGTGGGCGACAACTTCATCCGGCGTCCTTCCACAGAAGGACAACATAGCCTTCACGCGCTCCGGAGTGGGCGGTACGACAGGCAGGCCGTCCCAGCACCGCAGACCGGCAAGCAGCTCGCCCATAGCCTCCGGCGTGGCCTTGACGCGCAGACGCTCCGTCCCTGCATTCGGGCTGATGCCGAGCGCCTGCTCAATCTGCTCACGGGATGCGTGCAGGCCGCGGTAGCGGGCCGACAGTGTGCGCGGAGGGTCGGTCAGAGCGTGGACGACCTCGTCCAGAACGGCCTCGGCGGACGCCCGCGGGTCGCCTCCCACGGCATTGGGGATCGCCACCATCGGCAGGTCGGGCGCGCCCACGGACGCGGTCGCCGTCTGGCCCAGAACTGCCCCCTTCGTCGAGCAGATGATGGCGGTGGGCAGGCCCCGCGTCTCGAACTCGACGGCGTCCCACGCGGCGATGGCTCCGCCCGGCCTGTTCTCCGCCACGCCCAGGATGACGGCGTCCACGCGGGCGCGCAGGCCCTCTATCTCCCCGGCTGTCAGCGGCATGATGTAGTGGCGTCGGACAACGAGCGTGACGTCGGCGACGCCGGAGCGCGCCTGAAGCAATCCGCTCAGCCGATCGGCGACGGCGCGGGAGAAGGCGAGCGGGCTGTGGACGATGGCGATGCGCTTCCCCGACAGCCCGGTCAATCGGCGGGCCAGCGCGTGTTCAGGCGGCCGGAGTCCGGCCACGGGGTTGACAATCTCGATAGTCTCAGACGCGGCTGAACGAGGGGCCATAGCAGCCTCCGTAGGAGCTGAGCAGGACGCCAACTGCCCGCGCCCGTTACAATGAGCACACTCTAGGGGCGCACGTTGCGCGTGTCAAGCGTTTGACAGCTATTTTGCGTCTATGGTAGTCTAGGGCACTTATGGAACGCCGCCTATTCGCCGACGCAGGAGGGCTGCATGGACTACATCCAACGCTACCTTGCCGAGGAGTTCGCCGGAGACTACAAAGAGGGCCTTATCACCCGTCGGGAGTTTGTTCATCGCATAACCCTTATCATGGGCAGCGCCGCCGCGGCGCTCGTCATGATGGAGACGATCGGGTGCGCGCCTGAGCCATCGCCGACGCCTACTGCCACCGCCATTCCGCCCACGCTGACACCACCCACGCCCGCGTCCACTCCAACGCCCGCGCCGTCGCCGACCGCGGGGACCACGTCCACTCCAACACCCGCGCCATCGCCGACTGCGGCGCAAACCGCGGCGCCGACCGCAGCGCCTACTGCGACGCGCGCTGCGCCGTCCGGCATCACGGTATCGCCCGACGACCCCACCATCGAAGCGGGTCCAGTCTCTTTCCGAAGCAAGGCGGGCATCCTCATGCTGGGCTACCTCTCGCGGCCCCGGGCGCAGGGTACGTATCCCGGTGTGCTGGTCATCCACGAGAACCGCGGCTTGCTGCCCCACTTCGCCGACGTGACCCGACGCTTCGCCAAAGAAGGGTACGCGGCGCTCGCCATTGACCTGGCCTCACGCGAGGGCGGGACGGCCAAGTTCGCCGACTCCGCCGAGGTGTCCGGCATACTCGCCCGCGCATCCCGCGAGCGCGTCGTGGACGACATGAACGCGGGGCTTACGTATTTGCAGGGCCTCCCCTACGTCCGCCGCGACCGTCTGGGAGCCATTGGGTTCTGCTTTGGCGGAGGCATGGTCTGGCTTCTGGCCGTCAGCAACCCGGAACTGAAGGCGGCGGTCCCGTTCTACGGCCCCAGGCCGCCGTTGCAGGACGTGCCGAACATGCAGGCCGCTGTTCTTGGCGCGTACGCCGAGAACGACAACTTCGTCAATCCCGGCGTGCCCGACCTGGAGGCGGCGCTGAAGGCAGGTCGCAAGGCGTACCAGCTCAAAACGTATCCCGGCACGGGCCACGGCTTCTTCAATGACACGGGCGCGCGCTACAACGCGGAGGGCGTCGCCGCGGCGTGGAAAGACGCACTGAGCTGGTTCAGCCTATACTTGAAAGGCGTGGCGACTGGCTAACAGCCAGCCACTCAAGGAGATGGAATGGTGAACGCCACTTGGAACCTGGTCAACCCTACCGCCCCGCCACGGGCGGAGCAGAAAGCACAGAAGAGCCTCCCTCCACCGCTTGAGGGGCTGGACGGCAAGACGCTGGGTTTCCTGAGCAATATGTGGCCCAGCGTGCGGCCCACCTTCGCGCGGATGCGGCAGGTGGCAACCCGGCGCTTTGCTCTCCGTAGCACCATGCTGAAGGAGCGCGCCGTGACCTCCAGCGCCGCGCCTAAGAACATCATGGACCCGCTAGCCAACCAGTGCGACGCCGTGATTGTCGCGCTGGGCAACTGAGGCGCCTGCACCACCTGGACGGTGGGAGACGCCATTGAACTGACGCAGCGCGGCGTTCCGGCGGTGGCCCTGGTCACCCAGCGCTTCCTCGCACTGGCCCAGGCGGTCGCCCGAGGGAAGGGCGTGCCCAACCTGCCCATCGTCGTGCTGCCGCCCAACGTGGACTACATGAGCGAGGCGGAGCTGGGCCCGGTGGCGGACACGGCGTTCGACGAGGCGGTGTCGAAGCTGGTCAGGCCGGGCAAGCCTCAGCCTGCAACGTAAGGGAGGAAACCGTGCCGAAAAGCAGCGCTACCCACGAGAAGCGCGTTTCCGTGCAAGGCTCGTGGCGCCAGGTGGTGGAGAGCCTCTTCCAGATGGGGTGGAGCGACGGCCTGCCCGTCATCCCTCCCGTTGAGGAGGCCGTCCGGGAGATGGTGGACTACACGGGCCGCGCGTCGGACGAGGTCATCGGCGCGGTGGCGCCGGCCTACGGCGAGGCCACCGTCGAGCGCATCGCGGCGAACGCGGTCATGGCGGGCTGCAAGCCTGAGTACATGCCGGTGGTGATCGCCGCCGTGGAGGCCATGTGCGATCCCCGCTTCAACCTGGACGGACTCCAGACGACGACCAACCCATGCACGGTCGCCCTCATCGTCAACGGCCCCGTCCGCAAGCAGATAGACGTCAACTGCGGGCGCAACTGTCTGGGCCAGGGCTGGCGGGCCAACGCCACCATAGGCAGGGCGGTCAGACTTGTGCTGATGAACGTGGGCGGAGGGACGCCCGGCCCGGTGGACAAGGCCATCCACGGCTTCCCCGGCAAGTACAGCTTCTGCTTCGGCGAGGACGAGGAGAACAGCCCGTGGGAGCCGCTCCACGTGGAGCGCGGCTTCAAACGGGAGGAGAGCACGGTCACGGTGGCGGGCGTGCACAGTACGGTCAATATCGGACTGAGCAGCTACAACGTCATTGACCCCATGCTGCGGATCATGGCCAACACCATGAGCTACCTCGGCAGCAACAACGTCATGGTCGGACGCGGCGAGCCCGTCCTCATCATCACGTCCGGCCACGCCGCGCTCGCGGCGCAGAGCGGCATGTCCAAGCTCGACCTCAAGCGCTTCCTGTTCGAGCAGGCGGGCTACCCTGAGTCGGGCCTGCCAAGGCCCATGGTCCGCACCGAGCGCCTGAGCATCGTCAACGGCATCGTGAAACCCTGCGTCAAGGCGGAGGATATCATGATCGTGGTGGCCGGCGGGCCGGAGACGTACCACGCCGTGTTCGCCCCCACCTTCGGCGACACCTGGCAGGCGACCAGGGCCGTCCGGCTTTCCGCGACACATTCAGGCGTTACCGAGTCCAACACCTATAAGGAGTAAACAGTGGCAAGACCAGTGGCCTCCCGCGCAAGTATCAGCGCCCGCGCACGGCGCATCCATGAAACGTCCATCATCATTGACGGGATGAACAACAGCCGGATGACCGGCCCCTACTTCGACCAGATACGCAGGGCGGGCATCACGTGCACCATGTGGCCCGTGTCCATCACTACGCCGTTCCGGCAGGCCATTCGCCAGATCTGCGATTTCTGGAACCTTGTGGACAAGAACAAGGACAAGGTGCTCATCGTCCAGGATACAAGCGACATCCTGCGCGCCAAGAAGGAAGGCAAGCTGGGCCTTGTCATGGTGCTGGAGGACACGCGTCAGCTTGAGGACGATGTAGAGCTCATCCGCATCTTCCACAGGCTGGGCATCCGGCGTATGCAGCTCAACTACACCACGCAGAACAGCGTCGGGTGCGGCAAGGGCGACAGGGACGGGCACGACGCCGGGTTGAGCGGGCTGGGCGTCCGCGTCATCCAGAAGATGGAGGAGGTGGGGATGCTCATTGACCTCTGCCATTGCAGCCCCAGGACGCTGTTGGAGGCCTATGAGGTCACAAAGAAACCCGCCGTGGTCAGCCACATCAACGTCAGAGGCGGGTATGCGCACCCAAGCAACCTGACCGACGCCGAGTTGAAGATGGTCAAGAAGAACGGCGGCGTCGTGGGTATCTCCGGCGTGCCCTTCTACGTGAAGGACCGCATGCCGACCATTGACGACATGATTGACCACATTGACCACGCGAAGCGCGTGGCTGGCGTGGACGCGGTCGGCGTGGGCACGGCCATCTTCGAGGGCCATCCTCCCGAGTTCTACTTCCAGTTCAATCTGCCGGAGGACCGCTACGGCAAGCCGCCCTGGACATGGCCCAAGGGAATCGAGACCATCGAGAAGTTCCCGGCTATCACGGAGAAGCTGCTCCAGCGCGGCTACACCGACGCCGAGGTCAAGAAGGTCATGGGGGGGAACTTCCTGCGCGTCTTCAGGCAGGTCTGGGGATAACGCCCCTTACGGCACAGCAAAAAGGGCCAGGTCCGTGGACCTGGCCCTTTTCATATTACAGGAAGACGCCTGGAGGATGACAATAAAAAAAGGCTTCTTGGCGACGGCATATTTTCCACAGAGAGTTGCCCCTCCAGTATCGTCTGCGCTGAGGCGTTTCACTACCGTGTTCGGGA
Organism: Dehalococcoidia bacterium; assembly: GCA_030648205.1. Classification (NCBI taxonomy): domain Bacteria; kingdom Bacillati; phylum Chloroflexota; class Dehalococcoidia; species Dehalococcoidia bacterium. The sequence goes on from JAUSIH010000043.1 coordinate 6,390, forward strand.
TGGGAACGGGTGGGACCGCCTCGCTCTAGTCACCAAGAAGCCAAAAGACACTATACCACAAAACGCGGGGCCTGTGAAGAGGAGTACTCTCTGCCCTGCTCGCAGGTTGCCCCACAACGTGGCGAAGACATTGCCTGAGCAAAAGCGCACGGCGAAAGCAAGCAGCCGCGCATTCCCACGAAGCCCGGCGCCCGCGAGCTGCCTCATGTCCGGCCCGCACGCTTCCCCATCAAGTCCTTGCCTTCACTAAGGGCATCTATATCTACCTGGAGCGGGACGAGCGTGCGGGCGATCATGCCCCAGTAGCCTATAGACAGCGTAAGCTCAACGATGCGCCGGTCGTCCAAGTACGTCCGCAATGCGCCAAACGTTTCGTCGCTGACCTGGACGTTGCGGGCCACCTCGTCGGTGTACCGCAGGACGGCCCGTTCCTCGTCGGTAAACGCCGACGCGCTCCTCCAGCGCCCCATGGCCTTGATTTGCGCCTCGGTCACGCCCGCTTCCCTGGCAATCGGAACGTGCTGTGTCCATTCGTAGGCGCTGCGCGACAGCTTCGCGACGCGCAGGATGGCCAGTTCCCGCAGCTTGGGCGGCAGGTCCGCCCGTGTGAGCAGCGCGCCTCCCAGACGCACGAAGTGAGAGACGACGAAGGGGCTGTGCGCCGCCACCCGATACAAATTCAATATCCGGGCGCCGTTCGCTTCAATTTTGGTGAAGAGTTCCTTCACCTCGGGGTGCGCCTGGGCTGTTTGGACATACGGAACGCGGGCCATGCCTCTACTCCTTATCGTTTTCTCAGCCACGTCGCCGTGGGCCGTTGGTACGAACATTATCCAAGGCTGTCACGCCGATTTGCACCGCTGGCGGGTCACGACTCGATGCGCCGCGTCACTGACATGGTGTCGCCGAAGGTAGGAAGAAAGGTCGAGTGGTCGCCTGGCCCGCCCCCTACGACAATCATGTAGTCTTCCCATCTCGGAATCATGGGCACCATCCCACCGATGACGCGTTCGCTAAACCCCGCACGTTCCTTCCGCCGTTCGGAGAACCATTCCACCGGGGCGCGCACCTTTTCCCACAGGTACTTCTTGAGGTCGTTCTTCGTGGGGAAGAGTCGCCTCAGCAGAAACGCATGCGTGGGGGACAGAAGGATGCAGGGCTCGCCCATCCCCAGGCCGAAGTTATTGCACCCTATATCCACCATCGCGTGCTCAATGGTCTGGATAACATCTTTCGCGTCCGGGCTTCCTTCAGCCATATTCGTCGTGCCCTGAGCCCCGACGACAGTGGCGACGCTGTCATCCTGCTTGAAGCCTCGCTCAACGTGCAGTGGCTCCCACGGGTTCTCCTCCTCGTTTTCTCCAAAACACAGGGTGTATTTCCCGGGGTAACCCTGCGTCGCCTTGTCCACCGACCCTGGGGCTGCGCCACCCACGTTGAGCAGGACCAGACGAATTGCGCGCCCGATGGTGGCGTTCGCCTGCCGACCCGGCCCCATAAGTCCCGAAGCGCAATTCAGGGCCAGGTCACGGCGAATCGGGCCATTAATGATAAGCATCGGGCCGACTGGGTTTGTGGTGCATTGGACACCATTAAGATTGAACTCCGGTTCCGCCATTGCGCGCACAGCCGCCAGGAGAACGGGCATATACTCCCGTTCGCACCCCGCCATCACCGCGTTCACCGCTATCTTCTCGACCGTCGCCGCGCCGTATGCGGGCGGCACGCTGGCCATGACATCATTCGGGCCTCTCCGGGTGAATTCCACAAACGCGCGCACCCGGTCCTCCGTCGGGGGCACGACCGGCAGACCATCGGTCATTCCCCGGGAGTAGAGGAACCTGTTGATCGCCTCAGGAGAGCCCTCAACTCGCGCACGCTCCGAACGCAGGTGTATCTGCGAGGACATAAGTCAGCCTCCTGACTGCTGTACCTTCGTGACGGCTGGCGCGTGGCGGGTCCGTCGCACGTCGCGGACGACCAACCCGGCACTAGGCCAAGCACGCTGGCGCTCATAGTAGCTTCTCGCACGGACTCCCGCAACTGGCCGACAAGTGCAGAGTGTGCAGCGCGGACTGTCGCGGAGAGGGGCTGGCACGGGCAGCGTCCAGGCTGCGGAAACAAGACTTGAGCGATGAAACTCGAAAGCCGTCCGTTCTGGCAATCCGATGGGCGCGGGGCGTCCGTCAGGGACGCCAGAAAGGTGGCCTATGCGGCGGGATGCGCTTCTCCGATGGTATTACCGGCTCCGGCGGAAAGTGAGCCAGGGCTGAGGGGTGTGCCCGCTGAGGCTGCACTCCAGGTCTGTAGGTATACTCCTGGAGACCCGCGCCTCCTGACCCACCCACAGTAGAGTCCCAGGAAGTGGTGTAAGACCAGGGTGGTCTAGCAAAGAAGCGACCACCGCGTCATCCTTACAAGCACGGCTAATGCTCTAAGAGAGGAGACGACAGTGGTCAAAGAGAGTGTGGACATTTTGGGACTGATGC
>JAUSIH010000044.1 GCA_030648205.1 Dehalococcoidia bacterium
CGGCCCGGTCTGTCCGAACCCGGAGACGGATACCACGATGAGCCGGGGGTTGATCGCCTTCACCTTCTCGTAGCCGAAACCGAGCCGGTCCATCACCCCGGGCCGGAAGTTTTCGACGAGCACATCGCCCCATTTCATCAGGCGCGTCAGGACCTGCTGGCCCTCTTTTCTGGTCATGTCGAGCGCCAGGCTCTTCTTGTTGCGATTGAAGTAGGGGAAGTACCCGCCCCAGTCCTCGACCACGGGCGGATTCCACCTGGAGGGGTCACCCGTCAGCGGCTCGACCTTGATGACCTCAGCGCCCATGTCACCGAGGGTCTGGGTGCAGACGGGGCCGGACGCGTACCGCGTCAGGTCCACCACACGCGTCCCGGTCAGAGCGCCCGTGGCTGTCCGTTCATGTGTCGCCATATCGCCTCCCGGCACGGATTCTTTGCTGGTTCACCGGCTCGCGGGGCGTCCTACGGCCGCGTCGGCAGCACGATCTTGGCCTGCCCGACCGCCGTCTTCTCGGCGTACTGGTTCTCGGCCCAGAAATCGCACTGCGCAAGGTGCTCGCCGTCCTTGACGGACTTGCCGGTCACGCGGCCATGGTACCACTGGGTGTCGCCCTCCACGCCGGGGCGACGCACCTGCACCTCCAACTCGCGGAGCCAGCCGTCGTCGCCCATCCAGTTGGTGCACAGGTGGCTGGCCCACGCGATGCGCTGTGGCCCATAGTCGAAGAACGAGGGAATGCCCGCCTTCTGCGCGGCGTCTTTGTCCATGTGAACGCGCTCCGGGCAGTCCGGCACGTTGAGCTCGTTGCGCATGGCCACTTGAGGCCGGCGCTTGATGACCCAGTAGCGGATTTCGTTGGCCCACATGTGATAGGGCGCGTGGCTTCCCCACGCCATCTTGAAACACACGGCGTCGGACATGGTGTACGGCCCCTTCACCACGGGCTGCATCGCGTCGCCGACCTTCACGTCCTCCCAGTAGCGCGGCTTGTTGCCGCGAATCTCTTCCACCTCTATCCCCTTCCCAATGCGCTGCAGTTCCTCCTCCGTGTACACGTGGGGCTTGCGAGAATAATAGCTGCGGTCCTGCGACGTCTCTCGCTCGTAGCGGAAGACGTGCGAGTACGCGGTCGCAATAAGCTCCTTGGTCTGGTTGCGATAGTTCGCGAACTGGGTCTGGAAGAAGGTGCGCCCGCCGAACTGGGTGGGCCGCTCCACCACGTCGTGCAGGCCGCCCGTGATGAAGACGCGGTCGTACAGGTGGACGGGCTTGTGGAACACCCACCTCATGCCCGCGTGCAGAGCGTGGACGCCGGGCATGCCGAAGCGGCTCGCGTGGTAGCCGCAGCTCATGAGCCAGAGCGGTTGGTTGATGAGACCCTTCCACCGCGTCTTCTTCGCGTACTCCTCGTCCCGCCAGAACGGGTTCGGGTCGCCGATGCCGTCCGCCCAATGGCGGAAGGTGTCGCGCGTGCCCTCCGAGTTCCACTGGTGCCGCGCGGGATGCTCCTTCCCTTTGTCCGCCAGGAGATCCTTGACCATCTCGTCCGTTATTTTCGCTTCAGTGCCGCGCCCGAGGGGCTCTTCCATCGGTTCAATTCTCCTGTTCTATGTTCTTCTGGCTGTGTGCGAAGTGATTTCCGGCGAAGGCGCGATTCACGGACTCCCTCGCCGAACGGGGTGACGGTGTGAAGGGTCAGAGCAGAGCGGAGGCTCAGCCGCGGGGCCGCGCTGACGCCATGGGGACGATTCACCGGACACATGAGAGCAATCGCGGCGATGCGAGCAGCCTACGAGCGCGCGCTCTTCGCCAGCGCCTCCCAGAACGCGGAGCGGTCGCCGGGCCCGAAGTCCACCATCAGGTGAATGCGGTCAACCAGCCCTTCGTAGCGCTGCCGCAGTTGCGGGACCAACTCGTCCCACTCTCCCGTGACGGCGACCTCGCGCTCCATGTCCTCAGGGATGACCCGCTCCATCTCCTCCCACTTGCCTTCCTTGGCAAGCTGGTTCAGTCGAGGGTTTATCTCGCCCCAGCCGTAGGGGTCGAGCATGCTTGGCCGGTAGGTGGGGGTGGAGGCGTAGAAGGCGATCCAGCGCCGCACGGCCTTGCGCTCCTCCGCCTTCTCCGCTTTCGTGCGGCCCGTGATGGCGAAGACGGACGAGGCGATGACCACGCTCTTCGGGTCCCGGCCCGCGCGCGCGGCGCCCTCACGGATGCCGGGCAGCACGGAGTCCTTGAGATAGCGCACCGTGTTGAGCGGGTGGACGGCCAGGCCGTCCGCGAGCTCGCCCGCCAGACGAATCATGAGCGGCCCGGCGCCAGCCAGGTAAACAGGCGGCATCTTGTACGGGATGGGGCCGGGGTTGAACATGTGGTTCATCAGCGTGACCGTGTAGTACTGACCGGTGAAATCCGGCGGGCGTCCGTTCTGCCAGCACTCCCACACCTGGCGCATCGCCTGCACGTACTCGCGCATGCGGGCTGCGGGCGGCGCCCACGTCATGCCGAACCGTCGCGTGATGTGCGCCTTGACCTGCGTGCCCAAGCCAAGGATGAACCTGCCTTTGGAGAGCTGCTGCAGGTCCCAGGACGAGTGCGCGGCGACAGTAGGGCTGCGCGGAAACGCCAGCGCTATGGAGATGCCCAGCTCTATGCGCTCCGTGCTCTGCGTGGCCAGCGCCAGGCACAGGTACGGGTCATGCTTTGTCTCGTCATTCCACAGGCCCGCGAAGCCGAGCCGCTCCGCGTAGCGGGCGACCTCGGCCATCTCCTGCGGACTCGCCGTCCATGTCTTCGCGTCGAACTGCATGTCGTTGTCCGCTTCTCTACTTCAGCTTGAATACTTTTTCCGCCACGCCGTGGTAGAGAAGCTCGCGCGACTCATCCTTGAGCGGGAGCTTGTTCAGGTCGCCGATGCTCTCCTCCCAGTTCACGTTGATGGTCGTGCCCCACATCACCTTGCCCCGGCCCCACGTATCGATGAAATGGACGAACTTCTCGCTCCAGCGCCGGGGCGGCGTACCCGACGTGGCGATGTATACATTCGGGTGCTTGTGGGCGAGCGCCATGAGTGAGTCCTCCCACGGGCCGACGTAGTGCGTCGCGACGATGACGAGGTCGTTGAAATAGCACGCCACGTCGTCCAGCAGCTCCGGGTGCACGGTGCTCGTGGGCTGTATCTCCGGCAGCCATCCAACGAACATGCCGATGGGCTTGCCGACTTCCTCGCACGCGGCGTAGAACGGGTACCAGTCGCGGTGGTTGAGAGGCCGCTCGAAACCTGTGGCGAAGAAGTGCGCGCCGACAAATCCGCGCTGCGTGGTGAGCACCTGCTTCATCTCACGCACGCCGCGCATCCGGTCGAAGGGGTTGATGGAGTACCAGCCGCGCAGTCGGCCGGGGTACTGGGCTATCTTCTGGGCGACGCGCTGCCACGTGTGGTCCTGGACCAGCCGCCCCGTAGTGACGGAGCGCATCTTCCACGCGGGCATGACCACGTGGCTGATGTGCGCCGTGTCCATCAGTTTGACGGCCTCGCTCAAGGGGCGCTCGACCATCTTGACGTTGTGTTTCAGAAAGACCTGGCGCAGCGGCTCGAAGTCCGGGTCTCCTTCAGTGTCCGGCAGGAAGGGGAAGTGCAGGGCTATCCTGTCCTGGGGCTCCGGCAGGGGATTGAAGACGTCTATGAGGTGCATGTTTCCTTTCCGTTCGTATGATGTGTCAGGAGACGCCGCGGCTAGAAGCCCTTCGCGACCTCTACGACATTCTCTCTCTTGAAGGTTTCAATGTCCGCGGCGCCGTAGCCCAGCTCCTTGAGTATGGCCAAGGTGTCCTGCCCCGCGACGGTCGCCGCACGCCAGACCCTCCCCTTCGTGACGGAGAGCTTGTACGGGAAGCCCACCTGCCACATCTTGCTGCCGCCGGGTGTCTCCACCTGGATGACCGACTCCCGCGCGCGCATATGCGGGTCGTCCATGACCTCGTAGCCGATGTTGACAGGCGCGACCTGCGTGCCGACTTCCTGGCTCAGGATGTGGAACCATTCGTCGCGCGGCTTCTCCTTGAACTTGCGACGCAGGAATCCGCGGACCCTGGTCCGCATCTTGCCCTCGTCAGTCTGGTGCTTGGTCCACTCAGGCTTTCCAAAATAGACGCACAGTTTCTCCCAGAACCAGGACTCAATGATGCCCAGCGAGATGTATTTGCCGTCCTTGCACTGGTACATGTTGTACGCGGGATAAATGCCCTGCAGGTTCTTGGACGGCGGCGACTCGCTCCCCGGCGGCCCGCCCGGCAGGATGCGGTCTATCCTCGGGTCCTTGAAGCACTCGGCGGCAGGGATGGTGGTCGAGGCGTCCGCGTAGGAGACGTCCACGTACTGGCCCACGCCGTGGCGCTCGCGGACAACCAGCGCCAGGAGGATGGCGACCTCCAGGTTCGTGCTCGCCTGACGGTCCGCCCAGTTCGTCGTCGGCAGAAACGGTCTGCCCTTGTTGTCCAGCGGCACCATGCCCGCGATCGCCTGGTAGTTGATGTCGTGGCCGGGGAAGTCACGGTAGGGCCCGTCCTGGCCATATCCGGAGAGCGAGCAGTAGATGATCTTCGGCTGTATCTTGCGAATGGCCTCGTAGCCCACGCCGAGGCGGTTGACCACGCCCGGGCGGAAGCCCTCCACGATCACGTCGGACGCGCGCGCGAGCTTGTAGAAGACCTCTCGCGCCCGCGGGTCATGGAGGTTCAGCGTGATGCTGCGCTTGTTCCGTCCCACCGACCAGGCCCCGTTGAACCCGCGCGCCGCGGCGTACCCCGGTCTGCACACAGCGATGACGTTCGCGCCCATGTCCGCCAACGCGGAGGTGGCCGCCTGGCCGGGCGCGTTCAACGTGAGGTCCAGGATGGTGATGCCTTGCAGGTCCGCCATGTCGCCTCCTGACAGTCAGTAGCGTTCGGAAAGAGCAGGCGCCTTCCATTGCGACCGTGCCCCTCCGCCGAAATCGGACAGGTTATCGCATCATCCGTGGCAGGACGAGGATGATGTCCGGGAAAGCATAGAACAGCGCCAGAGTAAACATGTCGGCGACGATGAAGGGTGCGACGCCAATCCACATGGCGTTGAGCTTGACGCCGGGCGCGACACCCTTCAGCACGTACACGTTCAGACCCAAAGGAGGCGTAATAAGGCCTATGCCCGCCATGCGGATGATGAAGATGCCGAACCAGACCGGGTCCCATCCCAGGGTACGGACCACGGGCATCAAGAAGGGAAGGGTGATGAGCATCATCGCCAGCGGGTCAAGAAACATGCCCAGAAATATGTAGAGAAGAATAAGCACGATGTAGAACTGGAGAGGTGGCAGTCCCAGGTTGATGACGTGAGAGGCGGCGGTCTGCGCCACCCCGCTTACCGTCAGGAAGACCGTGAAAACGGAGGCCCCGATAAGGATGACGAGCACCATGACCGTGGATTCCATAGTGCCCCGGAAGGTGGACGACATGACAGCCTTGGAGAGCTTTCCACGTACCGCCACGAGGGCGAACACGCAGACGGCCCCCACCGCGGCGGCCTCCGTGGGCGTGGCAATACCCAGATAGATTGTGCCCATGACAAGCATCATGATGACCATCGTGGGCATGATACCCTTCAGGGATGCGAAACGCTCCCGCCATGTGACCGTCACGGCATGGGAAGGCGCCCACCCTGGCTTCCAACGCAGCAAAACGAATATGACGACGAAGTAGGAGGCCATCACGACGAACCCCGGCAGGAACCCCGCGATCAGGACTTTGCCGATGGATGTCTCGGTGATAAGCCCGTAGAGGACGGCGGTGATGCTGGGTGGGACCAGGATATCCATCGTAGCGCCTGCCGCAATGGTCCCGGACGAGAGTCTATCGTCATAGCCTCGCGCTTTCATTTCGGGCAGGGCGACGCGCCCAAAAGTGGCGGTGGACGCCGCGCTGGACCCGCTGATGACGGAGAAGCCGAAAACACCCAGAATGGTGGCGTATGCGAGCCCGCCGCGGAAGCGTCCCACCCACTTGTACGCGGCGTCGAAAAGCTCCGTGGCTGTACCGGACACGATGAGGAAGTTCCCCATCAGAATGAACAGCGGCAACACCGTGAGCACGGTGCTCTCCGTCGCGCCGAAGGGACCGAAGCGGGCAAATCCCAGGGTGGTGTCCACGCCGCGCAGCAGAAGAAGCCCCCCGAGGCCCGTGAACATGAAGGCGAACCCGATGGGCATACCCAGCAGAACGAGTACCGCCAGAACGGCGAACCCCAGCGCGCCTATGGTCTCGTTCGGCATGCTACTCTTCCACCATGGCGCTCTGGGCAGACCCATGCAGAGCGCCCCATATGTTGATCAGGAAGCGGACGCAGAGGAGCATCCCTCCTATGGCCGCCAGAAGGCGGAACGGCCACAGGACGAAGGGGACCGTGGCCTCTCGCAGGCTCATGTTCGCATAGTTCTGCAAGAAACTGACATAGCTTTGCCACACCACGACCGCCATCGCCAGGAAGGCCATCACGGTGAACACAAGGTAAATGGCGCGGCGTGCCCCATCAGGGAAGTAGCGTACCAGCGCCGTGATCCGGACATTCCCGTTCCTGGCCGCCAGCGCCCCCATGCCCGCGAACGCGATGACCGGCATCACCATCGCGCTGAGCTCCGGCACGTTTGGCACGGGCGACCGCAGGAAATAGCGGCCCACCACGTCGGCCACGATGCCCCACATCATGACGAAGATCAGGACGCCGCCCATGGACTCAAATAGGTTCTCCACCCGCGCCCACACGGTCGTGCGCTCGGGGGTTTCCTTATGCTCCGTCTGGGGTTCAGTCATAGCTCACCGCGCCTATCGGCAATATGCAGGCCGCGCTCCATCGGCCTTGTCGCAAAACAAGCGAGAATGATCACGCCGGTCAACATAGCGTGTGCGCGCGGTTAGCCGCGCGCACACGCTACTTGTCTACACGGGTTTACTTACCGCTGTTTGCCGCCTCGGCAAGCTGCAGCAAGCGGTCCAGATACGCGGTCACGGGGGCGCCGCGCTCCTTCTCAACGCTGGCCGCCCACGCCTTAACGGCGGGCACCGCCAGCGCCTTGAGCTTCGCGCGCTCAGCGGCGGATATCTCAACCACCTTGGCGCCTTCGGCCTGCATCTTCTTCATGTTCGGCGCCATCTCGTCGTCGAACTGCTTGGCCAGCTGGTCTGGGACCATGTCACTGACGTCAAGAATGATCTTCCGGTCGGCGGGCGATATCTTGTTCCACGTGTCTTTGTTCAAGGCCAACCAGCCTAGAACAGGCGCACCTACGTCCCACTGCAGTGCGTACGGGGCGACTTCGTACCAGCGGAGGTTGCTCCAGGCGTCGTACGCGCCCAGAGTGCCGTCTACGGTGCCGCGCTGGACCGCCTCATACGTCTCCGGGCCGGAGAGCGACACGTTCGTGCCGCCCACGGCCTTCATAATGTCGGGCCAAGGCGGCCCCCCCGCGCGAATCTTTATGCCCTTGAAGCCGTCCACCGTTTCGAAAGGCTTCTTGACGAACACCTGGTAGGACATCTGGCCCAGGGGAGCCAGCGGCACCAAGTTGTTCTTGTCGAACTCCTTCTGCAAGACATCTTCCTTGAGAAGCTTGTGGGCCAGGACCAGCGTCTTTCGCGCGTCGCCCGGCGTGGCGAACGGCGCGCCAAACGTCAATGCCATCGGCATATTGGACGGGTAGTAGATGGGCCAGACCGCGCCGCCGTCCGCGACGCCCGTGTTAATGGCCTCTAGGCTCTTGTTGGACCCGGCCAGCGCGCCCGCGAAGTGAAACTTGAACTGCACTCGGCCGTTGGTCTTCTCCTGAATCGTCTTGCCCCACCACTCGACGACGGCGGGTCGTCCCGAGCCCGCCGCGCCCGGGTCAAGGATCTGCAGTGTTATCGGCTGCACCGCGGGAGCGGCCGTCGGCTGCGGCGCACGGGTGGGCTGCGCTGCGGGCGCGGCGGGCTGCGAAGGCGCTGCGGGCGCAGTCGGGGTCGTGCATCCCGCCGCGACGAGCGCAAACAACATGACCAGACTGAAGAGCTTTCTCATGCTATCTCCTCCTTCGAGATCAAAGTCACGCCGGACTGGGTGAAGCCTTCCGTGGCTTCGCCTGCTCCGGCGGCTCCAACAAAGCGGCGGCCATCTCGTTCGCTATGGCCCCGACGAGTTGTGAATCGTATCCACCACCCACGTTGCCCACCGCGGGCGTGGGCTCCAGGACGAAGCGCAGCCCGGGCATGCTCAGCGCCTTCGCGTGGTTGTTCGCCGCGACGATGAACGTCTCTTGCGCAATCGTCACCGTGGGCTTTCCCGCCTTTTCAATCGCGACCGCGTCCCTGACCGACGAGGCAGTGCACGACCCTCAGAGACAGATGCCGTTGATGACCGCGTCCGCCTGGGCGACCTCCTTGATCATCTCCGGCGGCGCCACCTGTCCCTTCAACGGCTTCAGCCGCCACAGGACGCCCTTGATGCGGTAGCGCTGCTCCAGCACCCGTTTGACTTCCGCCATGAGCGGGTACATGTCCCGTCGCCCGTCGCTGTGGGTGTACCCTATGTTGTCCAGGAACCCCAGGACTACGCCGTCAAGACTCCGCAAGCGCGGCGCCATCCGTGCGTTGCGCCGCGTCTCCTCGCGCCCTGGATGCAGGACTCGCATGGTGAACCTCTCCGCCTACAATAACCCGTTCCCGGTAGGGAGATGATATCTGAGGGATACCCCCAGACCCCCGCAGAGGGGCTTAGACCCTCTGCATTCTCCATTTTGCAACAGCCTGCTGGCTCCGTCAGGAAACCCGCGCGTTAGTCCGGAAACACAATCCGGCGCGAGACCGACTGGCTGAGATTGCCCCACCCCGGACAGACCGCCCCCCACCACTGGCCGTCGCCGCCGGAGACCACGACCAGAATCTCCTCCGGCCTCTGCACCAGCGGCAGGCGGCGCTTGTCCGGCATGGAGTCCGCGGACGGAGCGCCGTGGATATCACCCCACCATTGGCCCAGGTAGTCGTCGCCACCCACCACGCCCGGGAGCTGGGAGAGCGCCTCCAGGTCCCAGCGGGCGCGCTCGTAGAGCACCTCGTGGAACTTGCGCTTGGAGTACCCTTCCTGCGCGAGCAGCCGCACGACGCGCGGCGTGACGACAGCCAGTATCTCGCCCGCGCGGTGAAAATGCAACGTGCCCAGGATGGTCAGGCGCGTCGCGAAGTAGCTGATGATGCGCTCGACGCCGCCCGCGCAGTAGACGCTGTGCGGAGAGTCGCATGCGAACATGGTCACGACGCTGTCGTCGTTTTTGAACCCTCGCTCCACGTGCAGCGGCTCCCAGGACGGCAGGCCGATATCGTTTTCCGCGATGCAATAGGCGTACTTGGCGGGGCTGCCGAGGGTGGACTTGGCGGTGACGCCGGGGATAGCGCCTCCCAGGTTCCAGTACAGGAGGCGCAGCGCGCGTCCCACCGCCGCGTTGGCGCGCGCGCCGCCGCCGAAGACGCTGTCGCCCGCGTTGAAGCCCAGCTTTTTGACCGCCGGTCCGCCCACGACGGCGAGAGGCGCGCAGGGGTTGGTGGTGCAGAGATTGCCGTTCAGATTGAACGCCGGGTCCAGGGACGCCTCAAGCCCGGCGAGCACGACAGGCACGTACTCCGGCTTACACCCTGCCATGACACAGTTGATAGCGACTTTTTCGACGGTCGCCAGACCCTCCATAGGCGGGACGACGCCTATCTCCTCGGCAGGGTCGCGCCTCAGATAGTCAATGACCGCCTGGACGCGCTCGGTCGTCGGCGGGGCCACGGGGACGCCGTCCGTCCAGCCGTTCTCGTAGGCCATGTCGAGCCAGTCCCAGCTATCCTTGACATCGAAGGCCTTCGAATGGAATTTGGTCATCGCAATGTCTTACGCTTTCAGACGGCTGAGGTTGCACGCGCGTAGCGCGCCGCTCAAGAGATGTCCCGCCCTCGACGACGCGCTCGCCTCGCCCCTGGTCTGCTGCACCATGATGGCCCCCCTGCTCATCTCTACAACACGTCCGTCGAGCTTTTGTAGTTACAGCCAGTTGCAAGAATTGAAAGCCTGGCCCAGAATGGCCGAAGCCTGGTCTTGTCCGGGTGGCGCATTCTTTGCCAGCGGGGTAAGATGTTGCGGGGCCTGGCCCCAACTCGCCAGGCGCCGCGTCGGCGATGCCCATCCGGCGCATGCTCCCGTAGGCACACGCCTGCGCAAAACCGTCTGATTTCGTAGGAATTTGCTGGTAGCAGACTCGGTTAGTCTGAAGGCGAGGCAATTGTAGATGGTGCCGTTTCCTCTGTCAAGTTTGCTCCGGGATGGAAGCCCCCGGATGCATAGCTGAAAGGAGCCATATGGCTGATCCAAAGGTTGTATTCAGTGAACAGGCTCTCGCCGAGGTCCGGGCCCTCATCGGGAAGCCCCTGCGCCTCGGCCCGCAGTTCAACGAACTGGCCTCCGCGGACGCCATCTGCCACTTCGCGTACGGATACGGGGACACGAACCCGCTCTGGAACGACGTGGCGTACGCGCGCAAGACCCGCTGGGGCGCCATCATCGCTCCGCCCACGTTCCTATCAAGCTGCATCGGCAGCATGTCCCCCTCGGTCGGCTTTCCGGGCGCGCACGCGCTCTGGGCGGAGGACGAGTGGACGTGGCGCCAACAGGTGCGCGAGGGAGACCGCATCCGCACGGAGCTTTACTTCGAGGACTGCCAGCGCATCCACCAGCAGTTCGCCGACCCCATGTACGCGCAGGTCGCCAAGTTCGTCTTCCACAACCAGAACAAGGACCTGGTGGCGGAGGAGTTCAGGCGGACGTTCCGCTTCGTCCGCCACATGGAGACGAAGCAGGAGGGCGAGGAGCAGAGCGAGCGCGACCGCTACGGGTCTATCGCGCCCTGGAAGTACACGGACGAGGAGATCAATCGCATCTACGCCGACTACGACAAGGAGGTCGTCCGCGGCGCCACTCCGCGCTACTTCGAAGACGTGCAGGTGGGGGAGGCGATGCCGCACGTTGTCAAGGGGCCGCTCACGCTGACGGACATCCTCGCATGGAAGATCGGCAGCGGCTTCCCTCCGTTCGTCCGGGCGCATAAAATGCGCGTGGAGTACGAGCGACGCCACCCCACGACGGCGGTCAAGAACGAGTACGGCATCCCGGATATTCCGGAGCGCGTCCATTGGGAAACGGAGCTTTCCCGGTTGAACGGCATTCCCGTGCCCTTCGACTACGGGCATCAGCGGGTCTCGTGGCTGGTGCAGGTGGCCACCAACTGGATGGGCGATGACGGCTTTCTGCGCAGCGCCAAGCTGCGCCTGCGGAGGCCGAACGTCCTGACGGACACCTGCTGGTGCCGGGGAAAGGTCGTGAGCAAGAAGGTTGACGGTAAGGACGGTCTGGTCCAGTGCGACCTGTGGGCGGAGAACCAGCGGGACTGGATCACCGCCACCGCCCAGGCCACGATAGTCCTGCCGCGGCGTTCGGCATAGCGGCGAAGCGGCGCGGGCCCCGCAGCGGAGAGAGGAGAGACACCATCGTGAACACGGGACTCAGAGGAAAGTCAGTGCTGGTGACAGGCTCGGCGGCCGGCATAGGCAAGGCGACGCTCTTTGCCTTTGCCGAAGAGGGCGCACGAGTCGCGTCCGTTGACATCGACGAAGCGGGCGCGAAGCTGGCGGTGGAAGAGGCGCGTCGCCGGGGGGCCGAACGGGCCATGGCAGTGCGCGCTGATATTTCCAAGCTGGACGACGCCCGTCGCGCCTGCGCCGCCGTCGCGGAGCAGCTCGGCGGTCTGGACGTGCTGGTCAACCTGGCCGCCGCCTGGCGCAACGGCAGGTTCATGGACCTGCAGCCGGAGGACTGGCAGTTCACGGTCAACATGGTGCTTGTGTCCACCATGACCTTCTGTCGCGCGGGGCTTGAGCAGATGCTCCCCCGCAAGAAGGGAGTCATCATCAACGTGGGCTCCGACGCCGGGCGCGTGGGTGAGCCGGGAATGTCCCTCTACTCCGCGTCCAAGGGGGGCGTCATCACGTTCAGCAAGGCGCTGGCGAAGGAGGTAGCCTCCCAGGGCATCCGCGTGAACGTCGTGTGCCCCGGCTTCACGCCGGTGGAGCGCCACGAGCGTCTGCTGCAGCAGTGGCGCGACGCGGGCGACATGGAGAAGGTGCGCCACGAAGAGGAATGGCGGGCGAAGGCGGTCAGGAACTACCCACTGCGAAGGTTCGGGACGCCGGAGGACACCGCATACACTATCGTGTACATGGCGTCGGAGCGGGCCAGTTATATCACGGGCCAGACGCTGAGCGTGAACGGCGGCTACAGCATGCTTTAGGGCGCCGCCACACGATTTGGTCAAACACGAAGGAGATGGCCATGCTGGAGTTCAACGACGAAGAGCAGCAGTTTCGACAGGAGGTGCGCCGCTTTGCCCACCGCCGCCTGACTCCCAACGCACGCCAGTGGGATGAGGGCGCGCCGATGACGCCCGACATTCTGAAGGAGCTTACCGGCCTGGGGCTGTCGGGCCTGCGCGTCCCGCAGGAGTACGGCGGCGCGGACGCGTCCTTCACCCTGATGGGCATCGCGGCGGAGGAGATTGGCCGCGGCGACACGAGCGTGGGCAGCTACGTGTCTCTGCCTGCCATGCTGGCGGAGACGCTGCGCGCCGGGAACAAGGACCTGCAGAAGCACTGGTACCCACGCATAGCGGAGGGCAAGGTCGTCGCCGCGTTCGCCCTGACGGAGCCGGAGGCAGGCTCCGACGCCGCCAGCCTCCGCACGCGCGCCAAACGCGACGGCGACGACTGGGTCATTGACGGCGAGAAGTCGTCCATCACCTTCGCGGGCAACGCGGACGTTTCCGTCGTCTTCGCGCGGACGGGCGGCCCGGGCGCGCGCGGCGTCAGCACGTTCATCGTGCCGCTGAACGTGGAGGGCGTTGGCCGGGAGGTGTACGACACCCCGGGCGAGCGCCTCACACAGCGCGGCGCGCTCCGCTTCGACGGCGTGCGCGTGCCCGGCGACCACCTCGTCGGCGCGGAGGGCGAGGGCTTCATCCGCGCCATGTCCAACTTCGACTACAGCCGCACGATAACCAGCCTGCTCTACGTGGGCGCCGCGTACCAGTCGCTCGATGAGACCATTGCCTATGTCAAGCAGCGGCAGGCGTTCGGCGTACCCGTCGCCAAGTTCGAAGGGGTCTCGTTCAAGATAGCGGAGCACTACGTCCGGATGGAGGCCGCGCGCCTGCTGTGCTACCAGGCGCTCCGCCGCAAGGACAGAGGCCTGCCGCACTCCAAGGACACGGCTGTCGCCAAGATTATGTCAATGGAGGCGGCGTTCGACACGGTGCACGCCTGCGTGTTGCTCCACGGCCACTACGGGTACAATAAGGCGCTGCCGCTGGAGATGCGCCTGCGGAACATCCTCGGTCTGGAGATAGGCGCGGGCACGTACGAGGCGCTCAAGCTCACCATCATCCGCGAACTCATGGGCAAGGAGGCCATGCCCTACAAATAGGCCGCGCCTGGCGGAATCCCGAAGGAGCGACATCTTCATGCATACCGTATTCATTCTCCGCGACGCACTGGCGGGATCGCTGCTCACCACGCTCTACTACGCAATGGAGTCCCGCAAGCAGGGGCAGACGGCGTCCGTCATCTTCACCGGCAGCGCACTGCAGGCGCTGGTGCAGGGCGTGTTCCTGTGGCCCGTGGACCTGCAGGAGCAGCCCATCAAGTGGGTCATCGCGGACAACGCCAAGAACATGGGCCTTCCCACGCGCGGGCGCGGCCAGTGGCGGCAGATGGACGTGGCCGAGATGGTCGGCCTCGCCGCGAAGGGCGGCGTCGCGCTGTACGCGTGCCCGCTGTGGACGGAGCTGCTCGGGCACAAGGATCGCCTGCCGCCGGGCGTCGGGAAGCTGGAGACGGCGGACGCCCTCGCGCTGGTGGCGAAGGCGGACAAGGTCATTGGAGCCTGGTAGGTCAGGGTCAGGAGGCGACAGATGGGCTGGTCATCATGGGAGAAGGTCACCGGTCAGGGCCTGGACTTCACCGACATCATCTATGAGAAGAAGTACCACGCGGAGCTGACGGGCGGCGTGGCGCGGGTCACCATCAACCGGCCTGAGAAGTACAACGCCTACACGTCCCACACGGCGGACGAGATGTTCCGTGCGTTCTATGACGCCAGTCACGACCCGCGCATCGGCGCGGTGGTCCTGACCGGCGCGGGCGACCACTTCTGCACGGGCGGCGACGTGGTGTGGGAGCAGTGGGCGTCACGCGAGCAGTTCTACTGGCATAGCCCCACGAACCGCGTGCTGCGCATCTGCCGCAAGCCGGTCATCGCCATGGTCAAGGGCTTCGCCATCGGCGGCGGGCACCACATCGCCTACTTCTGCGATTTCACCATCGCGGCGGACAACGCCGTCTTCGGGCAGAACGGGCCGCGCGTGTCCAGCCCCGCGGACGGATTCCTTGTCCAGTACCTGGTGCGCGTCGTGGGCGCGAAGAAGGCGCGCGAGATATGGATGCTCTGCCGCCGCTACTCCGCGTCCGAGGCGCTGGAACTGGGGCTAATCAACAAAGTCGTATCGCTGCACCGGCTGGAGGAGGAGGTGGACCGCTGGTGCGAGGAGCTTCTGCTGGCCAGCCCCTCGTGCCTGGAAATCCTGAAGGCGTCCTTCGACTGGGAGCTTGACCAGCTCTCGCCGATCTGCACCTTCGTCAACTGGCTTAAGCCAGACCTGTTCGACTCGCCGGAAGGGAAGGAGGGCCCCGCCGCGTTCATCGAACGCCGCAAGCCCCAGTTCTGGAAGCTGCGCATGCAGGAGGCGCAGGCCATCCAAGGCTTGCGCGGGCCGGCGCCGCCCCCGCCCCAGCCGCCGAAGAAAGGCCCGTAGCACGGGCGCACACGGAGACTCTAATCTGCGCGAGGATGACACAATGACAGACGCACCGCTCCTGTACGAGAAGCGGAACCGCATCGCCTACGTCACGCTCAACCGCCCCCTGGCGATGAACGCCCTGGGCATAGCCGTGCAGAAGGGGCTGACGGAGGCCATGCGGGACTATCAGCGCGACCCCGACCTCCTTGTGGCGATCATTACGGGCGCGGGAGGCCGCGCCTTCTCCGCTGGAGCGGACCTGAAGGAGGTGGCGGAGTTTACCTCGCGCGGGGAGCCGTATCCGAGCGTGTTCCCGCACTTCTTCGAGTCCGGCGTGTACAAGCCGATCATCGCCGCCATTGACGGCTACTGCGTCGGCGGCGGGCTGGAGGTCGCCCTCCAGTGCGACATCCGCGTGGCGACCGGCGCGTCCAAGTTCGGGCTGCCGGAGCCACGCAGCAGCCTGCTGGCGGACTACGGCCTGCACCACCTCTCGCGGGTCATTCCGCTGGGCGAGGCGCTGCGCATGCAGCTCACGGGCGCGCCCATTGACGCGCAGCGCGCGTACCAGATCGGCCTCATCCAGGCCGTCGCAGCGGACCGCGCCGCCATGATGGCGGAGGCGGAGCGGCTCGCCGAGGAGA
The DNA here is from genome assembly GCA_030648205.1 of Dehalococcoidia bacterium. Classification (NCBI taxonomy): domain Bacteria; kingdom Bacillati; phylum Chloroflexota; class Dehalococcoidia; species Dehalococcoidia bacterium. Next base: position 15,590 of record JAUSIH010000044.1, read on the forward strand.
TCAAGCTCTGCGCGCCGCTGGCCCTCCAGGCGATCAAGCAGGTCGTCCTGAAGGGCCGTTACCTTCCGCCCGAGGAGTCGCACGACATCATGATGCCGCTGCGAGACGCCCTCGTGAAGACCGAGGACTACAAAGAGGGGCCACGCGCCTTCACGGAGAAGCGCAAGCCCAACTGGCGCGGGCGATAGCGGCATCGGATTTGTGGGAAGAAGCGCATGTCCTCTCTGACGTTCGGGTCGCTCATCTTTCATGGCCGCGCGGACGAGATCGTGACGCTGGCGCGGCTGGCGGAGTCGCTCGGATACGACAGCGTCTCGATGGGCGAGCACATCATGATGGGAGCGGCGGCTCCGCCCACGCCGTGGGCGCTCACCGGTCTGGCCATCGCCGCGGGCGCGACGGAGCGTGTGAAGCTGGTCAGCTCCGTGCTGCTCCTGCCTTTGCACCATCCCGTCGTCCTGGCGAAGGAGACGGCGGTACTCGACGCGGCGTCGAACGGACGCCTCGTGGTCGGCATCGGCGTCGGCGGCGAGTTCCCCCAGGAGTTCGACGCCGTGGGCGTGCCGCTGAAGCAGCGCGGCAGTCGCGCGGACGAGACGCTGGACATCGTGCGGCGGCTGTGGCGCGAGGACAACGTCCGCTACCAGGGCAAATACTTCCAGTTGAACGGCGTCACCATCCGGCCCAGGCCACAGCAGCAGCCGGGGCCGCCCATCTGGGTGGCGGGCCGCAAGGAGGCCGCCATGCGCCGTGCGGTGCGCTTCGGCAGCGGATGGTTCCCGTACCTCTACAGTGCAGCGCGCTACCGCGAAAGCGTGGCGTCCGTCAAAGAGCTCGCGCGCCAGCAGGGCGTCTCCGTGGACGGGTTCACCTGGGGGCTGCACATCATGTGCGTCGCCGCTTCCTCCGCGGACGAAGCGAAGCAGGTCGTCCATCAGTACCTCTCCGGACGGTACACGAGCCCGGAGCGCACGGATGAGTTCGTCCGGACCACGTGCGCCGCGGGCACGCCCGACGCCATCATCGCGCAGGTGCAGGAGTTCGTGAAGGCGGGCGTGCAGCACGTCAACTTCAGCTGGACCGGCGAAGGCGCGGTGGCGCGGCGCAGCATGGAGCCTGTCGGACGCGAAGTCCTGCCGGCGCTCCGCTCCATGCGCATCCCTGAGGCATAGGCCAACGACATGGCCGCGGCCCGCGGGGCTGAGCGCGGGTAGATGAGGGGGAGAGTCTGCTCGAACGCGCTATGAGTCCGCTCCAGGGTGTCAGGGCGCTGGAGGCGGGAGGGTCCATCGCCGCCGGGTTCGCCGCGTGGCTGCTCGCCGACTACGGCGCGGACGTGGTGAAGCTGGAGACGCGGGACGCCTTCGACGGGACGCGGGCCGAGCGGCGGCGCTGGCGCCGGGTGCTGGACCGCGGCAAGCGCAGCGTGGCGCTCGGAGAGGACGGCCCCGCGCTCGCGGAGATCGAACGCCTAGCGCTGGCGGCGGACGTGGTCGTGACCGACACGACAATCGCGCCGTCCCTCATGGAAAGGCTGTCGTACGAGAGGCTGGGCCGCCGCAACAGCCGCATCATCGTCTGCTCCCTGCCCGCGTTCAGCGAGCCTTCCGCGGGCGACGACTACGCACCGCTCCGCACGGACGAGGGCGTGGCCGCGGCGGCGGGCGGCGTGTACGGCAGCCAGCACGGTCGCGAGGGACCCCCCGCCTACGTGCGGCTCCCAATGTGCTCCTGCCTGGCCGGGACGTTCGCGGCGTCGGGCATCGTCGCGGCGCTGTACGTGCGCGCATCATCAGGCGAGGGGCAGAAGATCGTGACGCCCGTAGCATCCGGCGCGCTGGCCGCCATGAGCTTCTATCGCCTGCGCTCCAGCCTCGTCCCCAGCCTGCGCCGTACGGTGCGCACGCACCTGGGCGACGGCCCGTTCTACCGCCTGTACAAGGCCTCCGACGGACGCTGGCTCACCGTCTGCGCCCCGTACGAGGCGTTCTTCAACCGCATGTGCATCGCGCTGGAGCTGCCGGAGGTCGTGGGCGACGAGCGGTTCGAGGGCGCGCCCTGGCGCGTGAAGGACATGGAAAACCTGCGCGTCCTGGAGGGCATCTTCGCCGAGAGGTTCGCCGCCCGTCCGCGCGAGTGGTGGCTGGCGCGGCTGCGCGAGTACGACGTGCCGTGCGCCAGCGTGCAAACGCCGCGCGAGTTCATAGACATGCCGCTCCTGGGCGAGCTGGGCCTGCGAGCGACGGTGTCTGTCAACGGGACGGGCCCGGTCCGGCAGATTGGCGCGCCGGTGCGGCTGCGCCGTACTCCGGGCGTGCCCGGCGCACACGTGCCGGCCCCCGGCGAGGATACGCGGGCCGTGTTGAGCGATTCGGACTGGCGAAACCCCAGCGGCCCGCCGCCAAAGGGGCGGTCGCGCCGGAGCGCCGCGCTCCGCGGGCCGCTGGACGGCGTGCGGGTGGCGGACTTCGCGCGCGGGCTGGCGGGCCCAACGTGCACCGAGTACCTAGCGCAGATGGGCGCTGAGGTCATCAAGGTCGAGGCGCCCGAAGGCGACATCCACCGGGGCCACGGCCTCAACTTCGTCCCGCACAACGTGGGAAAGCGCGGCATGTGCATTGACTTCCGGGCCAAGGATGGCCCCGAGGTCCGGCGCGCGCTTGTCCGCAGCGCGGACGTGGTCTTCGCATCCTTCCGGCCACAGGCGATGGCCGCGCTCGGCCTCGACGCCGCCACGCTCTCGGAGGTCAACCCCAACGCCATTTGCGCGTGGCTCTCCGGCTACGGCGAGGGCACGGGCTGGCAGGACATCGCGGGGCTTGACCCCATCCTGCACTCCCTTGGCGGAACGTACGCCGTGCAGGGCGGCGGCGCGCAAAGTCCCATGTTCTTCAACTTCGCGTTCGTGGACACGCAGTCCGGCCTGCTCAGCATGTACGGCATCCTGCTGGCGCTGTACGCGCGGAAGGTACACGGCATAGTCCAGACGGTGGAGAGCACGCAGGTGGGCGCGGTCGCGTCCCTGGCGGCGGCGTACGCCACCGACGCGCGCGACGAGGACGCGGACGCCTATCACGAGTACGGCGCTACGGCCACCTACCGGCTCTACCGCGCGAAGGACGGCTGGCTGTTCATGGGCATCGCCGACGCCGCGTCGTGGGATGCGCTGACCGATGCGCTGGCGCTGGGCGAGGACGTCCGACGCTGGCAGGCGTCGGCGGCGATACTCCAACCGCCCGGCGGGCCGCTCGCCGCGCTGCTGGAGCGGGAGATGGCGCGGCGAACGGTGGGGAGCGTGCTGTCCGTGGCGCGGGAGAAGCGACTGCCGGTGGTGGAGGTCCCCGCGTACGAGCAACTGCCGGACGCCCGCGCGTTCCATGAGGCGGGGCTGCTCGCCGACTACGAGTCGAACGTGGTGGGGCACGTCGTCCACGCGGGCATCGGCGTCCGCATGTCGAAAACGCCGTGGAGCATCTCCGAGCACGTGTCGCTGCTCGGTGAGCACAATACTGCTATCATGCGCTCGATTGGGTTTTCCGACGGGCGCATCAGCGAACTGAGAAGAAACGGCTGCCTAGTGGAGCGCGACACGTTCCCCTAAGCCGCAGGCGTAGGAGAAAAAACGATGGCTGAACACGTAAATGGCCTCATCATTGACCGGCAGGATGGCGTCGTTGTCGTGACGATGGACCGCCCCAAGCAGTTGAACGCCCTCAGCAACCCCATGCGGGACGAGATCGTCCGCTTCTTCACGGACGCGAACAAGGACCCGTCCGTCCGCGTCATCGTCATAACCGGCTCGGGCGACCGGGCCTTCTGCGCGGGCGCGGACGTGACGCTGCTGCCCACCATGACGGGCGCGCCATTCAAGCCCGACATGCGCCTGCCGCTGGGGTACTGGGCCGTCCCCATCTACAAGTGTGAAAAGCCAATCATCGCGGCAGTGAACGGCATCGCAGCCGGCGGCGGCTTTTCCATCGCGCTCATCGCGGACGTGCGCATAGCCTCCGACAGAGCGCGATTCAGCTCCGTCTGGGTCAAGCGGGGCCTCATCCCAGACGCAGGCGCCACATACCTTCTGCCGCAGCGCATCGGCTGGGCCAATGCGGCGGAACTGAGCTTCACGGGCAGAGTCCTGAACGCGGACGAAGCGCTGAAGATGGGCATTGTGAGCCGCGTGGTGCCCCACGACAAGCTGATGGACACGGCCATGGAGATGGCACGGCAGATGGCGAGCATGGCGCCAATCTCTATCATGCTGACGAAGCGCGCTTTTCAGAAGGCGGCGCAGAGCAACTTCGAAACGCAGATTCTCATCGAGTCCGAAGGGCAGATGACCTGCTGGCTCACGGAGGACCACAAGGAAGGCACCCAGTCGTTCCTGGAGAAGAGGGAGCCGAAATTCCAGGGCAAGTAGGCGAAGGGGGTGGTGGACGAAGTGGTATATGATGATTATCAGGTGACCATCACGGCAGTCATACCTGTACCTGACCGTCGATTGTTTTCCAAAGTTCAGGGGGGACACAAGGGGTGAGGTAAGCCCCCCAATGCATGCGAGAGGTTGCTTATGGCGCCCAAGACAATGTTCGACAAGATATGGGAAAGCCATGTAGTTCACCAGCAGTCGGGCCAGCCCGCCATCCTGTACGTTGACCTCCACCTTATCCATGAGGTCACCTCCCCGCAGGCCTTCGAGGGACTGCGCCTGGCGGGCCGCCGGGTGCGCCGCCCGGAGTTGACCGTGGCCACCGTGGACCACAACGTCCCGACGTGGTCTCGCTCCCTTCCCGTGACCGACGAGATCGCGCTGAAGCAAATCCAGACGCTGTCCAGCAACTGCCAGGAGTTCGGCGTCACCCTGTATGACATGCACAGCCCGGGACAGGGCATCGTCCACGTGATAGGCCCCGAGCAGGGCTACACGCAACCGGGCATGATTATCGCCTGCGGGGACAGCCATACGGCCACGCACGGCGCGTTCGGCGCCTTCGCGCTAGGCATCGGCACGTCGGAGATCGAGCACATCCTGGCGACCCAGTGCCTGCGCCAGTACATGCCCAAGAAGATGGAGGTGCGGGTCACGGGCCGGCTCCCGAAGGGGGTCACCGCCAAGGACCTCATCCTCGGCATCATCGGCCAGATAGGCATTGACGGCGGCACGGGGCACGTCATCGAGTACACCGGCGAGGCGGTGCGCTCCCTCTCCATGGAAGGCCGCATGACGGTCTGCAACATGTCCATCGAGGCGGGCGCGCGAGCGGGCATGATCGCCCCCGACGAGACGACCTTCGCCTACGTCAAGGGCCGCCCTCGCGCCCCGAAGGGGAGGGACTTCGACGCCGCCGTCGCGCGGTGGAAGAAGCTGGCCTCCGACCCGGGCGCGACGTTCGACAGGGTGGTGGAGATTGACGCCGCGTCGCTCGCGCCCTTCGTCACGTGGGGCACCAACCCCGGCATGGTCGTACCAGTTACGGGCAAGGTCCCCGACCCGTCGTCGTTCTCCTCGCCGGCGGACAAGGCCGCCGCCGAGCGGGCGCTGACGTACATGGGCCTGACGCCGGGGACGCGCGTCCAGGACATCGCTCTGGACAGAGTCTTCATCGGCTCCTGCACCAACTCGCGCATCGAGGACCTGCGGGCGGCCGCCGCCGTGGCGAAGGGCCACAGGGTCAACGCCAGGGTGAAAGCGATGGTGGTGCCCGGCTCCATGTCCATCAAGAAGCAGGCGGAGGCGGAAGGGCTGGACAGGATATTCAAAGAGGCCGGATTCGACTGGCGCGAGGCGGGCTGCTCCATGTGCCTGGGCATGAACCCGGACTTCCTCCAGCCGGGCGAGCGGTGCGCCTCCACCTCCAACCGCAACTTCGAGGGGCGGCAGGGAAAGGGGGGCCGCACGCACCTCGTCAGCCCGCAGATGGCGGCAGCGGCAGCCATTGCCGGGCACTTCGTGGACATACGTGAGTGGAAGTAAGCGCGAGGCGGCGCTGACAAGATAAGCTGGAAATAGTATGATGTTTTATCATACCACCTAGGGGGAGTGGGTCATGGGGAAAGTCAAAATCGCCGTCACTGTGGATGGCCGCGCGATCCGGGAGCTCGACCAGCTTGTGAGCCGCCGCGTGTACTCCAATCGCAGCCAGGCGATTGAAGAGGCAGTGAATGAGAAACTGGCGAAGCTCCGCAGGACCCGTTTAGCTGAGGAGTGCGCCAAGCTTGACCCTCGTGAAGAGCAACGGTTGGCGGAGGAAGGACTCGCTGAGGACCTCAAGTCATGGCCGCCATATTGAGAGGGGAGGTCCGCTGGGCCGACTTGGACCCCGTCAGAGGACATGAGCAAGGGGGGCAGCGACCGGTCCTGATTCTTAGCCACGATGTCTTCAACGAGCGTTCCGGCACGGTCATCGCCGTGGCGATCACAAGCCAGGCGCAGCGGGCTGGTTTCCCTCTGACAATCGAGCTGAAGTCTGTAAGAATGCCGAGGCGCTCTTGGGTAAAAATCGGCCAGGTCAGGACGCTAAGCACAGACAGAATTGGAGCGAGTGTGGGGAGGGTTTCTTTCGAAGAGGTCAGCCAGATTGTTGAGGGGCTAAACGAAATCATCGGATGAAGGTGTCCGCCGGGCACTTCGTGGACATACGCGAGTGGAAGTAGGGGGCATATATGGCTAGGAACAAAGTCTTGATTGGGGTCACTGGCGTACACTATGTGGCTTTCCAGCTATCCGCCCGGGGATTAAAGGTTCGCCTCACGCCCCCGGGTGCCCGGCTTATGGTGGCGAATCCTGGAACTGGCAAGACGATAGATGTCCAGGTAAAGACCAATCCCAATGCGTATGTTAAGAGCAAGAAGGAAGGCCCTTACTTCAGCTGGCGCATAAGCGAGAAGCTTGCTAAGGCCCAGCCCCGCGAGGGGTACTTCTTTGTCCTGGTCGATCTGCGCGGCGGTCCACCCACAGAAGAGACACGTTCCTACGAGCCCGATGTGTACATCGTTCCCTCTGAGGAACTGGAGAAGACGGATTGGAAGAGCGGCAGGAACAATTTCTGGTGCTGGGTAGACGAGAGTGATGCATCTGAGTACAGGAACCGTTGGGATCGTATTCAAAAAGCGTTAACATAGAACTCACCGGAAATACGTTGAGGACAGTCCAACGGGGTTCTCTTCGCAGGGTATCGGAGGTGTTGTCTTCTCCTTCGCCAAATGAGGAGAATAGCGGGGCGTAGATTCTTCGCTCCGCTCAGAATGACAGGCCATGATGTGTCACCCCGAGCGGAGCGAGGGGTCTCTCCCGCGGGACGCCACCAAGGACTCGGAATGACAGAACACGCAAGAGTCGGCATCCCCTCCTGGCGAGGGCGCGCGAGGTGAAGCCCCTGGGTTTCCGATGGTCCCCCGCTCCTCATAGCGCGGGGACTACGAGATGAGGTCCCTTCCCCTTCGCAGGCCGCTCGCAAAGGGTGTATCCTAGTCTCCTGAGTCCCCCACAACCCCAGGAGGATGAGCCAGATGGCCGACTACTACTTTGAGCGCGATGTCCGCACGCCCCACAGCGAGGCCTATATCATCACCGACGGGGACCAGGCCGTTGGCCGGGTTGACCTGCACTACACGCACAGCCTTGTGCACGCCACCCTCTGCGTGGGCGAGAACATGACCCAGGAAGGCATTCAGGAGCTTATCGAAGCCATTGACGAGGAGTTGGTGATGTCCGCGGACTCGCCCCGCGACGACTTCGTAGTCGTCGTGCACCAGGGACGCGAGGTAGGCATCTTCAGCGACCAGGACTTCGAGGTCGAGGACGAGGAGGAGCCGCAGGGGATGTAGCCCCGCGGCTAGTGTCACGTTTCTGAAATACGCTTACGATGTGGCATTGCGAGGACTCCGGCTTGCCGGAGGACGAAGCAATCTGGAAGAGGGGGGACCCCGCCGCCAGATTGCCACGCCGTGCGCGCGCGCTGCGGCGGCCCTCCGGAGCCTGTGGTGAGGAATTCGAACCATCGGGCCTCGCAATGACATTGTGACGGCGAATTTCGTGACACCACACTGGGATGCTTTCGACAGGCCCGCGCGCTGCGCCTTCGGCCGCTACGGCCGGACTCCCACCGTGACGGACTTGCCGAACAGCGGCATGGCCTGTGACTTCCCAACAGGCCCGCCGATCACGACCACGTCGAACTGCTCCGGCTCTCGAGCGATGCGCACCATGTAGTCGTCGGGCTTGCTGTACAGCCACTTCCAGCCCGGCTCAACCCACTCCTCCGGGATGGCGTTCTTGATAACGCCCCACGGCAGCAGGGCGTTGTTGAAGAGGTACTGCTTCACGGCGTACTTGGTGTACCCGCGCCGCGCGACGTTCCGGGCTTGCTCCGGGGCCATGAGCAGGGTATGGTTCCAGTCGGAGCCTCGCAGCCAGTAGTACGTCGCGCCCGCTCCGATGGCGTTGATGGAGTGGGCGAACATCATCAATATCGCCTCCGGCTCCTGGTTTTTCATGTCCATGATGGGAATCAGCCCGTCGCATCCGAATACGCTGACGGCGTTGTCCTCCTTGGCGAAGCCGTGCTCGACGTGAAAAGGCTCCCAGGGACTGCCGTCCTCGTTCTCTCCCGCTACCATGCCGTACTTTGTGGGAGACCCGATGGTGTCCATGTCGCCTTCGCCGATGTTCAGGTGGCCCAGGTTGATCATGCACAGCCGCATGGCCCGCCCGATGGCCGTGTTGACCCGCGACTGATACCCCGGGCCCAAAGCTCCACGCCCGTAGCAGATGCCTAGCTCCTTGACCATCGGCCCGTTGACAAGGATGAACGGGTGCACGGCGGACGTCGAGGTGAACTGGTTGACGGTATAGGCCTGAGGCTGGTGCGCCGCCTCAATCGCAGCGAGAAGAATGGGCAGGTGCTCCGGCTTGCAGCCGGCCATCGCCGCGTTCACCGCCACCTTCTCCACGGTGGCAAGCCCCTTCACCGGCTCGAAGAGGACCACCACCTCGTCCCGTTTCCGCTGAGTCCCTTTCACCATCTTTTCCACAAGATCGGGGGTGGGTGCAATAAGCGGAAAGCCGTCTGCCCACTTGCGGCCCAGGAAGTCCTCGTTCATCGCTTCCCAGCAGGCGTGCCGGTCCGTCCCCGAATAGGAAACGACCGCTTCCTGGGACTCGCCTTCAAGCCGAGGCCGGCTGACGGGGGCGGTCAGGAGCCGTTCAACGTTGTCGGCCTGCCCCGCGAGCGCCTCCCGCACATCGTCCGGCGGCATGTCCGTCAGGGCGCGCTCCACGACGATCTGGCGCAGAGTGTCCAGCCCCATTGAGCGGGCCATGATGGCGGCCTCCCGCGAGAACGACGACGCCACGATGCTCACGGTGGGGATGCCCCGCCGCTCAATCTCCACGCTGTCCTGCACAAGGCAGACGGTGCATCCGCCTCAGTCACCCGTGGTGGCGACAACCGCGTCCACCTTCAGCTCCTCAAGAGCGTCGAAGACGCGGGTGTCGCGGGTGTGGCCCGCCCGCATGTAGGCGGCGTGGCGGAAGTCCACGAACTGCATGTCCGGGTACTTCTTCGACCAGACGGCGCGGAGCGTGTTCAGGGCCACGTCCCCGTTCACCTTCTCGTTCCACCACAGGCCGATCTTTCTGCCCCGAAGGGTGGTCATGGCTTGGGACGCCAGCACGGTCTTCTTCGGGGGCAGGGCGGAGCGGGGGTTCATGACCTCAAGGAGCGTCGTCATGGCTGCGCCTCCCAATGTGCTAGTTGGGCGGGTAGCGCGCGAATGCCTAGCCGCGCCCGCGGGAGAGCTTGCCCAGCAGGCCGGTCGTCCGCGTCCACGTCTGCTTCCGGTCAGGGCCGGGATACAGTACGGTCACGATGACTTCGGAGATACCCCACCCGTATAGCTCCCGGAGGCGCGCCGCAACCCGCTCCTCGTTGCCAGACAGCACAACCGCGTCGATCATGCGGTCGCTCCACTGGCCCGTCTCGCCAGCCTCGGGAAAGCCAGCCGCCGCGAACATGCGGGCGTAGAAGGGCTGGTGAGGATAGCCGCTCAGTTGCTCGCGCGCGGCGGCGCGTACCTCTTGCACGTTGTCGTGCACGCACATGGGGACGTGGGCAATCAGCGGAGGCGCAGGGCGTCCGGCCTTCTGCGCTCCCATCTTCATCGCCGGGAGAGCCACATCCCGCAGATACACACCGGGGCTGACCCAACTGATGGCGCCGTCGGCTTCCGCCCCGCAAAATTCATAGGAGCCCCGTTGCAGCGCTGAGGCCATGACCGGTACGTTCGGAATAGGGTCGTTCGTGCGGACATGCGCGCGGTAATGGGACCCATCGAAATCCACAGCGCCTTCGCGCAGCAGCGCTTTCACGACGTGCACGTACTCGCGCAGGTCTGTGAGAGGCTGCTTGAAGTCAATTCCGAGAGCCTCCATTCTCGACTTGTGACTCGGGCCCACGCCCAAGCGCATGCGCCCGGGGGCTACCCTCGCGAGCACGCGAAGCTGCTGCACTGTTACGAGGGGATGTCGCAGCCACGTGGGGACAATGCACGTGCCCAGCAGAATGCGCTTCGTCCGCATGGCGGCGGCGCTGAAGAGGGTGAGGGCGTCGAGCGTTTCGCTGCCGGTGGTAAGCCAGGCGCAGTGAATGCCCAGTTCCTCCAGCTCCTGGATACGCGCCACCGTCGCAACGGCGTCCCCGCCGCGGGCGTCCACGCCAATCTTACCGTCGGTCATCGTTATCCCCTCCTTGCGCTGTCTGGCTCCGGCGCCAAGTGTATCATGGTTGCGCGGGCCGACGCCGCGAACGGACTATTGCACGAAGGAAACCCGGAGCGCGTCAGGCGGACGCTCCGCCGCCTCCCGCCCGCGCGGGCAGCATGACCGTGGCGTGGCCCGGCGCTATGACGCGGCCACGCTGGTCCTCCACCCACACGTCCAGGTCCACCAGGTGGTCCTTCCCCTCCGCGCCGTGCGCGCGCGCTGCGGCGTACTTGCGCGCCACCTTACCCTTCAGGTACAGCGTGTCGCCGACGACGCCGAAGAAGCGCACCTCGCCGCCCAGCTTGCGGACCCAGCCGTCGTCGCCCACCCAGTCCTGCAGAAGATGGGAGACGAGCGCGAACCGCTGCCAGCCGTAGTCGTACGCGCCGGGCGCGCCCAGGGCGTGGGCCATGTCGTCGTCCCAGTGCACGCGCTCAATGACGTCCGGCACACCCAGAGTGTTCTTATACATGACGCCGGGATGCTTCTTGGCGTACTCGTACTTGAGCCGGTAGACGCGGATGAACTGGTCCCATCCGTTGCCCATCTTCCAGCCGATCATGTCGGTGACGGTGTACGGGCCTTTGACCATCGTGGGCAGGCTCTCCCCCGACTGCACGTCCTCCCAGTACCGGGGGACAGCGCCGCGCCGGAGGGACTTCTCCCGCTCATACGTCTCGTAAATCTTCTTCATATCCTCATCGGTGACCTGGGCGAGGGTGATGTCCTTGTACTTGCCGCGCTCCCGCGACTCGTCCCGCTCCAGCCGCATGGCCCAGTGGCGGTAGACCGCGACGACCGCGTCGTTCTGGTCGCGCATGGTGTGCGTGGTCTCCTGGCGGTATATCTTCCCCGCGAACTGGCTCCTCTTCTCCTCGAAGGCGGTGATCTGCGACGAGCACCTGATCTGCGTGCCGAGCCGCAGCGGCGCGGGGCACGTCAACTCGCCGCCGGCCCACAGGTTGTGGACGCCGGGCAGGCCTTGCGGTATGCCGCGCCGGCCCATGCAACTCGAAGGGAAGCTGAACGGCGCGATGATTCCCTTCCAGCGGGTCTTCGCCGCATACTCGGGGTCGAGGTACAGCGGATTGTCGTCGCCGAGGCCGAGCGTCGCGTAGTGGCGGATGTTGTCCCGCGTGACTTCGGTGTGGTACTGCTCGTAGCACTGGAACTGCTTGCCCATCCACGAGCGGATTTCGGCAAGCCCCTCCTCGGTGATCTTGCCAAACTTGGGGAAGTACTTGAACTGAGGCCCTGCCATCTCGACGTTCTCCTCTGCGGCAAGGGAATCGAGCAAGCGGGCGCTCGCCCGCCGGATGGCATTGTACAGCAAACAGCGCGGCGGGAGGCCGTGCAATGAGGAGGCACTATCCTTGGTCCCCCTTCCTGGCAGGAAGGGGGACAGAAAAAGTGAACCTGGGGGTCACCCCCAATGCCCCCGTCAAAGGGGCTGCGCCCCTCTGCACACCCCGACGGGCGAGGCGATGGCCGGTCAGCGAGGTGGCGGGCGGCGAGATGAGCGCGCCAGGCAGCAGGCACGGGGGCGCAGTCCTTCTGCGGAAGGATGCCGGGGGTCAAAGGGGGTGTCCCCCTTCTCTTATCCTCCCCCTCTCCGTCGGACGGAGAGGGGGACCGAGGGGGTGAGGTTAGGCGCGGCGGGCGATGGCGACGGCGCGAGAGGGCGAGGATGCAGATAGGAATGATAACCAATACCTTTGCATCCTAGCTGGCGAACTTCACCTTGCAACCGTCGGGAAACGTGCCCTCGCGGCGCTTTTTGTCATTTGGCACGATCACTTCTTCAATGGCAGAGGGGATGCGCCTCTCAAGTTGATCTAAAGCTTTTCTCAGATGGGTTAGTTTCGCTGTGGGGTGGGAATCAGTGAATTCGTCTAGCTCCACCTTTCCTACTGCCTTGCCTTTGTATGAATTCACCAAGGTCTCAGCTAGGTCATCAATCGTGGCCGCCTCATTCACATCACGAAGAAAGCCTATCTGGTCAGGGTTTCGCAGATCCGAATATTGAAACTGGCCATCAGGTGCTATGTGCCAAGCGGCTTCCTTGAAGACACGCATCCCAAGGTGATGTTTGGTCCCATAAAGCAGATAGTATTGGCTTTGATGATGCTTATTGACCATCTGGAAAGAGACACCTCTCCAGCCTACGTCCGCCAGGGTTTGCTGGTAGGTAGTCACAAGGCATCTCTCACGCTCTGCTCCTTCAGGCAGTTGGAGACATTTCCGCCAACTGTCATTTCCATAAAGTTCGTCTATAAGGGCATGATGGTTCTCTTGGCTCAGGAACCATTGGTTCAACGACTGATAGGCGAAGTTGATCAATACTTCCGAGCTTCGATGTTCCGCCAGGCGCTTTATCAGCTTCATCGGGAACCCAGAGGGACCAAAGGGATCAACAAAGACTAGTACTCAGTCACTCTAATTTTGAATAGTTCAAAACTTCGTGTACGATGGGAGCATTCTGAACAAGGAGGAGATCCCTGTATGTCAGTGCTCAAGTACGTGGTCAGGCTGACGGATGAGGAACGAGAGCAAGCCAACGC
>JAUSIH010000045.1 GCA_030648205.1 Dehalococcoidia bacterium
CCTTTGACTTTGCGCTGCAAATCGGCATACTTGTGGTGCTGGTGTTTGTGGCGTCACGGGTGTACGCGAATACAGCCCGCTAGCCAACCGCGCTCGCGCCAGCCTATAATTCCAATGACCGGAGGGCTGGCGTCATGTTCAAAGCGCCCCGCGGCACGACGGACATTCTGCCGGGCGAGCAGGGCTACTGGACCCACATCCGCGATACGTCGGAGCGCCTCGCTCTGCGCTTCGGCTACCGCCGCATCGAGACGCCCGTCTTCGAGGAGGCGGGACTCTTCGTGCGGAGCGTCGGCGCGGGCACCGACATCGTCGAGAAGGAGATGTACTCCTTCGCCGACCGGGGCGGCGACCAGATGACGCTCCAGCCGGAGGGCACCGCCCCCGTCTGCCGCGCCTATCTGGAGCGCGGCATGCACAACCTGCCCCAGCCGGTGCGCCTCTACTACTTCGCCTCCATCTTCCGCTACGAGCGCCCCCAGGCCGGGCGCTACCGCCAGCACCACCAGTTCGGCGCGGAGGCCATCGGCGACGCCGATCCCGCCGTTGACGCTGAGGTAGTCGTGATGGCATGGCAACTCATGCGGGACATGGGTCTGAAGGGACTGACACTCTCTCTCAACAGCATCGGCGACAAGGCGTGCCGCCCCGCCTACCTGGAAACGCTGCGCGGCTACTATCGCGAACGCCTCGCGCAGCTCTGCGCCGACTGCCAGGCCCGCTTCGAGCGCAACACGCTGCGGCTCCTCGACTGCAAGAAGCCGACGTGCCAGACCCACGCGGAGGCCGCGCCCAAAAGCCACGAGAGCCTGTGCGGTCCGTGCGCCGAACACTTCAGCAAGCTGCGGTCGTATTTGGATGCGCTGGGCTTGCCCTACGCGGTGAGCCACCGGCTGGTGCGCGGCCTGGACTACTACACGCGCACCGTCTTTGAGATACAGCCGCCCGAGGAGGGCGGGCAGAGCACCATCGTCGGCGGAGGGCGCTACGACGGGCTTATCGAGGAGCTGGGAGGCCGGCCCACGCCCGCCGTCGGCTTCGCCACGGGTATCGAACGCATTGCGCTGAACCTGAAGCGTCAGCAGGCGCCGCCGCCGGGACTGCCGCCGGTCCAGGCCTTCGTCTGCTACATGAGCGAGGCGGCGAAGGTGGAAGCGGTGAAGCTGACGGACGCCCTGCGCGGCGCGGGCATCGCCGCGGTGCTGGCGCCGGGCGGCAAGAGCCTGAAAGGGCAGCTCCGCCAGGCGGCGAACACGGGCGCGGCCTACGCGGTCATCCTGGGCGAGGATGAGCTGCGGACCGGCACGGCGGCGGTGAAGCGCGTCGCCACCGGCGAGCAGCGCGCCGTCCCGCTCGGCGAGGTGGCGGCGGCGGTGCAACAAGCGTGACCTCTCGGCGAAAGGGGGAGCAGTCGCATCGGCGCGCGAACGGGCGCCTCCGAGGTCGTCCGCGGACAGGGGACAAAGAAGCGAGCCTGCCTGACGGCAGGCTCGCTCGGTGAAGCGCCAGGGGCGCGGCGCGAGGTCGGCTATCTGTCCAGCCAGACCCTGTCCAGCTTCAAGTTGACATACGGCCCCGGGCCGGGGATGAAGTCCTTGACCTCGTTCCAAAAGCCGCGCTGGTAGACGTCCCAGAAGCCGACGGGGTATGCGGCCATCTCCAGCACGCGCTCCTGCATCTTGCGGACGATCTGCTTGCGCTTGGCCGCGTCCAGCGTGCGTTGCTGCTCCTGGAACATCGCGTCAAGCTCCGGGTCGCTGAAGGAACCGGAGTTGCGCGGGCCGTTTGTCGCGTAGATGGCGGCGAACGGCGGATCGGGGTCGTCTATCGGCTCCGCGTAGCCCCACCACACGGTGTCTATGTTCTTGGCGTTCATCTTCTCCTGGATGGCGCTCTGCTCCTGATTGTCAATCTGCACGTCAATACCGACGGCGGCGAGCTGCTCCTTCACCGCGGGCGCCAGACGTCCCGCGCGGCCGGTGCGGTTGAGCATGGTGGTCTTTAACCCGCCGGCGTATCCCGCCTCGGCCATGAGCTTTTTGGCCTCGGCTATGTCCTGCGTCTTGGGCTGGCGGTAGCCGGGCATCGTGCTCAGTTCGTCCGGCGTCAGGCCCCACGCGCCGAAGGGATGCAGCGCCGCGCCCATGACGCCCAGGTTGTCGTTGAGCTTGATGAGGTTCTGGCGGTCCAGCGCCAGGTGGACGGCGCGGCGGACACGCACGTCGCTCCAGGGCTTCTTCGCCGTGTTCATCATGAAGACCAGGCGGGTGAACGCGGCGTGCTCCTTCACGGTGGCGCGGCCCGCCATCTCCTTCTTGATGGTCTCCGCCTGGTCCGGCGTCATGGCCCGCTGGCCGATGTACGTCATGCGGATGCGGCCCGTGCGGAACGCGGCGAACCGCGTGCTGTCGTCCGGAATGACATAGAAGGTGATGCCGTCCATGTACGGCAGGTTCTTGTCCCAGTAGCCCGCGTACCGCTTGAGCTCCACGCTGACGCCGCGGTCATGCCTGGCGAGGGTGAACGGGCCGGTCCCGTTCACGTCGCGCTTCATGTCGCCCTTGGCCTGGATGGTGTGCTTGGGCATGATGAGCGGCCAGTCCGTAGCCAGCCCCTGCAGAAAGGAGGCGCTCGTGAACTTGAGCTTTATGTTGATGGTGCTCGGGTCAACCACGTCCACCTTGTCAACGGCCGTGAGCAGCGCCGCAACGCGCGGGCTGATGATCTTGTACTGGTCCGGGTAGGCCGCGCGCATCAGGCTGAACGCGGCGTCCTCCGCGGTGAACGGCTTGCCGTCATGCCACGTCACGCCCTTGCGGAGCTGGAACGTGTAGGTCAGGCCATCCTGGCTGACAGCCCACTTCTCCGCAAGCTCGCCCACGATCTCGTTTTGACGCAGATAGTGGTATTTGACCAGACCTTCGTAGTTGTTTCGCAGCGCCAGGAGGGAGTTGGTCGAGGTCTCCTGATGGACGTCATACGTGGGCGGGTCTTCAATGGTCCCTATGAGCAGCACGCCTCCGCGTTTGGCCGCGCCTACAGGCGTCGCCAGAATGGCCGTGGGCAGCGCGGACGGTGGCTGGGGCGCCGAAATCACTGCCACCTGAGTCGGCGACGGCCTGGGGGCCGGTGCGGAGGTAGGCGCCGCCGGAGCCGACGGTGCGGGCGCTGAAGGGGCTGGGGGCGCTACGGACGGGGCGCAGCCGGCCAGGAGCAGGGAGGCTGACGCGAGGCTTGTCCAGAAGATGCGAGAGATCCGGGACGCCTTTGTCATGGTGCTCTCCTTCCGTGACCTTAGAACGTCGGGCAAAGTTGCGCCACGTATAGGAACGCCTGCGGCGTTACGTGTTCGGCGCCGAGAATCCCTCACGGATGCGACTGGCCGGGGACAACTATATGCGTGCGCATTGCGCCCTGTCAAGCTGTGACGTACACTGCACTCGCTCATCCTGTCCGAAGGACTCTCCGCCTTGCGGAGTCCGCTCTGCGGATGCGGACCGGACTCCTTCGGAGAGCCTGATGAAGACGAGCGGACACGG
Organism: Dehalococcoidia bacterium; assembly: GCA_030648205.1. NCBI lineage: Bacteria > Bacillati > Chloroflexota > Dehalococcoidia > Dehalococcoidia bacterium. The sequence continues at coordinate 3,540 of JAUSIH010000045.1, forward strand.
TGGCGGACAGACGTAGACCCTTCGCTTCGCTCACGGTGACATGAGAAGTGGAACGCAGCGCGCATACTGACGCGGGAGGGTCTGGGGGTATCCCCCAGCCGTAGCTTCTTCCCCTTCCCCCTTCGGCTTCGCTCAGGGCGGGCTCTACAGTGGAAGGGGACACAGGGGCTGAGGTATCCCGCTCAAGAGCCCCTCTGAAATCGTGTAAAATGCGCTACGGACTGTGACCTGGTACTTCCCCCGCGCGGTTGACTCAATGCAATGAAGGAGGCATCACTATGACCATGGCGCTGGAAGGCATCAAAGTCCTGGACCTCTCCCGCTACGCTCCCGGCCTCTACTGCTCCATGATGCTGGCGGACATGGGCGCAGACGTCGTCCGCATCGAGGAGCCGGAGGCGAAGGGCCGCCGCGCCGCCCTCATGACCACCGTCAGCGCCCCCGTGCGCGACAAGGTGGACGCGCGCGCCGTCGCGTATCACGCCCTCGACCGCAACAAGCGCAGCATCGCCATTGACCTCAAGAGCGAGGCGGGCCGCGCCGTCTTCCATCGCATGGTCCAGACGGCTGACGTGGTGATGGAGGGCTACCGGCCGGGCGTCGCCGACCGCCTGGGCGTGGGCTACGAGGACCTGAGCCGCATCAACCCCCGCATTGTCTATATGTCCCTCACCGGCTACGGCCAGGACGGCCCCTACAAGAACCTAGTGGGGCATGACATCAACTACATCGCCACTTCGGGCGTGCTCGGCGTCATCGGCCCGAAGGAGGCCCCCGCCATCCCGCTGAACCTTGTGGCCGACTATGCGGGCGGCTCCATGCACGCGGCGCTCGGCATCTGTATCGCCCTCCTGGCGCGCCACAAGACGGGCAAGGGCCAGCACGTGGACATCTCTATGACAGACGGCGCGCTCGCGATGATGGCCCACCCCTACGCCGAGTACCTGTACTCCGGCACGCCCATGCGCCGCTGCGAGGAGCAGCTCAACGGCGCGGCGCCCTTCTACAACTCCTACCAGACGAAGGACGGCAAGTGGATATCCATAGGCGCCATCGAGCCGTACTTCTACGAGAACCTGTGCAAGCTGCTGGGCTGCGAGGACTGCATCCCCGATGAGCACAACCACGCCCTCTGGCCCGCGCGCACGGAGCGGTTCCGCAAGGCCTTCCGCCAGCGCACCCGCGACGAGTGGTTCCAGCGCATGAGCGAGGTGGACGTGTGCGTGGGCAAGGTGTATGACTTCGACGAGATTGAGACCGACCCGCAGCTCCGCCACCGGAAGATGTTTATCGAGATGGAGCATCCGCAGGTCGGCAAGGTCAAGCAGATTGGCATCGGCATCAAGCTGTCGGCGACGCCCGGGAAGGTGCGGCATCTGGCCCCGTCCCGGGGGCAGGACACGGACGCCGTGCTGCGCGAGTACGGGTACAGCGCCGCCGACATTGCGCGGCTCCGGGAGGGCCACGCCATCCTTTAGGCGTCGAAGGTCGCCCCGCTGCAGTGGTAGGAGCCCGTCCGGCAACCGCGCTTCCGAGGAGAGTGCAGAGAGGGCGACGCCTCTCTGCACGGGGGTCTGGGGGTGTCCCTTCGTCTCTCCGGCGAAAGCCGGAGCCCAGGGACGCAAGCTCGCCTGCAACGGGCACGCTGGATTCCGGCCCCGTATCGGGTACGGGGCAAGCTCTCCGCCGGAATGACGGTGGTGAACCAGCGGGCTTTTCCCAGCATTTCTTACAATCTCTTGGGACGGATGGGGATGAACGCCTACATTAAGGCACGATTCCCCCGGGTTGTTGACGAGATCGCTTGACAAACTTTTGGAGCTTTGGTACCGTTAGTCCCGTCATGAAGAACACGGGCTTCGCGACGACAACGTCCGCCCTTACCCGCTCAGGGCTTCTGAGGCGGTCTGCTGTCGCTTCCTCTCGCTTCTTCTCATCCTGCTGTTGTATCTGTACTAGCGCTTCGGCCTAGGCCGAAGCGCTACTCGTTCGCCCGCCCTCGGGCGTTTCCCGTTTTACTCAGGTTTTCCCTTTCGCCATCCCCGTCCGAGAGGACACATGTATCATTACGCACTATATGTACAAAGCGCACACGGGAGAGACCCTTCAGCACAGGTGTCCTCTCGAGTGACCGGCGGCGCGGACCTTCCGTCGCCAGCACGGTCCGTTCACAATTTTTACCCGGCTCTGCCGGGTTTGTAAGGAGCTGGTCATGACCACCGCGAAGAAGCCTGTTCCCTCCAAGGGCATCGTCCCCTACGTGCCCGCGGAAGCGGACGAGTTCCAGCAGATGGCGGCGAGCTACCAGAAGGGGGAGATAAAGGACGCGGAATTCACGCCCTGGCGTCTCCGCCGTGGCATCTACGGCCAGCGTCAGGAGGACCGCCAGATGGTGCGTGTGAAAATCCCCGGCGGCATCCTGACCGCCGACGCGCTCGATATCCTCGGCGAGGTGGCCGAGAAGTATGTGCCTCTGAGGAAGGGGCATATCACCACGCGTGAGAACATCCAGTACCACCACGTGCTGCTGGAGCACGCCCCGGACCTGATGCGACTCATGGGGCAGGCGGGCCTCACCACCCGCGAGGCGTGCGGCAACACGGTCCGCAACGTCATCTCGTGCCCCCTGGGCGGCGTGTGCCGCAACGAGGTCTTTGACCTGACGCCGTACATGGTGGCCTACACCCGCCGTTTCGTCCGGCACCCCGTGACCCAGAACATGCCGCGCAAGTGGAAGACGTCATTCTCCCCCTGCGCGAGCGACTGCGCCAATGCGCCCATGCACGACCTGGGGTTCATCGCCGTCGTCAAGGACGAGAACGGGGTCAGGCGCAAGGGCTTCAAAATGCTCGTGGGCGGCGGCACCTCCATCATGCCCAAGTACGCGCAGACGCTCTACGAGTTCGTGCCAGTGGAGGACTTCCTGCGGGTCAGCGAGGCCGCTCTGCGCGTGTTCAACCAGGCGGACGAGTTGCGCAAGAACAAGATGATGGCGCGGGTCAAGGTGCTCATCCACAAGATTGGCATTGACAAGTACCGGGAGCTGGTGGAGGAGGAGTTGAAGAAGCCGTGGGCGCGGGAAGGCGACTTTGACCCCACGCCCCTGATGGAAGACCTGGTGGCGCATGAGGAGGCCGGTGCGCTGGCCAAGCAGACCAACGGGCATGGCGGAGCGCCGCCGGTGGACCTGGAGTTTGGGGTGTGGCGCAGGAGCAATGCCATCGCCCAGCGGCAGGCCGGCTTCTACGCGGTGTCCGTGAAGGTCACGCGCGGCGACCTCTCGCCCGAGCAGTTCCACGGCCTGGCGGATCTCGTGCGCAGGCACGCCGGCGGCCAGGTGCGGCTCACCCCTGAGCAGAACCTCACCATTCGCTGGGTGCGCGAGCAGCGCCTGTACGATATCTGGAAGGCGCTGAAGGCCCTCAACCTGGCCGAGCCGGACGCTCAGGACATCAACGACGTCTGCTCATGCCCCGGCACCGATAGCTGCAAGCTGGGCATCACGTCGTCCATGGGCCTGGCGCTCGCCCTCCGCGAGTCCTTCAAGACGTACAACGGGCTTGCCGACGACCCGCTCGTCAAGAAGCTGCACATCAAGATGAGCGGCTGCCCCAACGGCTGCGGGCGTCACCATATCGCCAACATCGGCTTTCAGGGCGCGATGGTGAAGGGGCCGGACGGCCAGCAGGTGCCCGCCTTCGAGCCGTTCCTGGGCGGCGCCTATGAGAACGGCGAGACCCGCTACGGCCAGCGGCTGCCGGGGGTCAAGCTCCCGTCCAAGCGCGTGCCGGAGGCCCTCAAAGCGTTCCTGGAGTTCTACAAGGAGAACCGCAGGGAGAACGAGGAGTTCAACGCCTTCTACGACCGCGTAGGGCCGCAGCCCTTCGTGGACATAGCGTCGCGCTTCCGTGATGTGGGGCCGCTCAACAAGGAGACCATTGGCCTGTACATGGACTGGGGGAAGACGGTGCTCTACAAGGTGGAGCGCGGCGAAGGCGAGTGCGCGGTATAGCGCGCCCGACGGGGACAGGCCTTGACAGCGTGCCATGAATGTGCTACGGTAGCTAAAGTATGAATGCGACCGTGCCCGCAAACCGCGTCTGTTGTATGTGTTGTTGTACGCCATCACGAGGGCGTGATGCGCGGCGGTTTGCTGTTGTCGGCGTGGGTGCAGAGAGACGGGCATTTTCTAGCTAACTAGCAACACAGTAACCAGCGCGTAAAACCCCTCGAGTTATGGCTTGAGGGGTTTTTTGTTTGTCCCCGCGCTGCATGGGTCCTGCGGGATAGCCAAGCAGCCTTGAAGAGACGGGCGACCACAGACGAAAACGAGCGGGCACACAGGACAGAGCACATCATGACGAAAAAGAACAGCCAGACGATATCAGGAGCAGCGCCTCCGTCACCACGGACGAGTCGCGCTGGAGGACCGCAATGGGCCTAGGAATATGGTTTATTGTCATTCTGGCGGGCGCCATGGGCCAGTTTGTGGACACTCTGGCGGGTATGGGCTTCGGCGCCTTCTCCAGCAGCTTCATGGTCGCTGGCGGTGTGACGCCCGCGCTGGTCGTGGCCACTGTCAACGTCGCCAAGGTCGGCAGTGGCCTTTTCTCCGGCCTGGCGCACTGGCGCTTTGGCAACGTCCGCTGGAAATGGGCCGGGCCTCTGGCCCTCTCGGGGGTCGCGGGCGGCGTGCTGGGCGGCACCCTACTGGTCCATATTTCGCAGGGACTGACTCGTTTCTGGCTGCCCGTGCTGCTGCTGCTCATGGGACTGCTCCTCCTCCGGCGCTTCTTGTTTGAGGCGACAACCGTGCCAAGCGTGGCCGGCGCGAGCACGGAGTGGGACCCTCCGGCCCGTGCGGGGCTGTGGTGGAACGCAGCGCGAAAGTGGAAGGCCGCCTCCACGGGCGTCCAGCTTGCGGTCATCGGCCTGTTCGGCGGCGTCATCAACGGACTCAGCGGAGCATACGGCCCTTTCACCACCACCTCCGTGTTGCTCACAAAAGGGGGACACCCCCGCTACTCGGTGGGCTCGGTCAACCTGGCCGAGTTCTTCGTCGCCGGCGCCGTGTCCGTCGCTATCCTCTCCCAGATCAACTGGGCTGAGTTCCAGTGGCAGCTTCCTGTCGGCCTCATTGCAGGGAGCGTCCTGACCGCGCCGCTGGGGGCGTATCTCAGCCGTCGCCTCCCCCTCAGGCTCATCGGGGTGTTCATGGGCATTGCTATGGTCGGCCTCAACGTGTTCAGTCTGCTGCGAAGTCTTGCGTGAGATCTGCCACATGCTATTCGTCACTAAGGGAGTGAAAAACGTGAAGGGCCTTCGGGCTGAGGACTGGTTCGCCGCGGGCATGAGCCTGGCCCTCCTTGCCCTTGCCGCTGTGCTCATAGGCCTCGGCTGGGTCTAGCCCGCCCGGGATGGACGCTTTTCAGGAGGTGCGCTTTGATTGAGCAAAAGTACGGTGAACAACTTGCGGAACGCCTGGACGCCGCGAATAAGCGGCTGGACTCGCGTTCCCCTCAGGAGATACTCGCCTGGGCGTTCCAGGAGTACGCGCCGGATATCACGCTGGCGTGCAGCTTCGGCGGCATCACCGGCATGGTCCTGCTGGACATGTCGGCGAAGATATATCCCCAGGTCCGGGTCTTCTATTTGGATACGGACTTCCTCTTTCCGGAGACGTACGAGCTTATCAGAGAGGTGTCGCGGCGCTACGGCATTCAGCCCGTCGGCTTCAAGTCTCGCCTGACGCCTGACGCGCAGGCCAGCCAGTACGGCGGCGCTCTCTGGCAGCGCAACACCGACCTTTGCTGCCAGCTCCGCAAGGTGGAGCCGAACCTTCGCGCCCTGGAAGGCCAGAAGGCGTGGATCTCCGGCCTCCGCCGCGATCAGGCTAACACGCGGACCCAGGTCCGCGTCGTCGAGTGGGACGCCAAGTTCAGCCTGGCCAAGGTCAACCCGTTGGCCTACTGGAACGAGGAGCAGGTCTGGCAGTACATCCGGGACAACAACGTCCCCTACAACAAGCTCCACGACAGGGGGTATCCCAGCATTGGCTGCACGTATTGCACGCGGGCGGTGAAGCCGGGGGAGCACGCGCGCGCGGGACGCTGGTCCGGGTCCGAAAAGACGGAGTGCGGCCTCCACACGCCCGGTCAAGTCACGCTTGGATTCGATATCAAACCAGGAGAGGGAGTGAAAGGCGACAATGACACTAACGCAGGTTAAGACCGTGAACCGGGGAGTGACAATCTGGCTGACAGGGCTCTCCGGCTCTGGCAAGACGACGATCGCAAGAGCTCTGGCGGAGCGCCTGACCCGCCAGGGCATAGCAGTCGAGATACTGGACGGCGATGAGGTGCGGCGCAACCTGAGCGCTGACCTGGGCTTTTCCGCGGAGGACCGCGAGAAGCACAACAAGCGCGTCATTTACGTGAGCAAGCTCCTCATGCAGAGCGGCATCACCGTCATTGTGCCGCTCATCTCGCCGTACCGGGTGGTGCGGGAGTTCGCGCGCAAGGAGCTGGGCCGCTTCGTCGAGGTGTACGTCGAGTGCCCGCTGGAGGAGTGCATCCGTCGCGACGTCAAGGGGCTGTACGCGAAGGCGCTCCGGGGCGAAATCCCCAAGTTCACGGGTGTCTCCGACCCCTATGAGGCCCCGGACAATCCCGAGGTGCTTGTTCAGACGGACAAGCAGTCCCTGAATGAATGCGTCGAGCGCGTCCTGGACGCCGTATCCGAGAAGGGGTATCTGGCGAGCGGCTCCCCGCACGGCGGCGTGCTCGTGGACAGGCGCGTTTCCGGCGACGAGGCCCGCGCCCTCCGCGAGGAGGCGACGCGCCTGCCCGGCGTCGCGCTGGACGCCTTCGGCCTGAACGACCTGTACATGATAAGCTCCGGCGCCTTCAGCCCGCTGCGCGGGTTCATGGACCGGAACGACTACACCAGCGTTCTGGAAAACATGCGGCTCCAGAACGGGCTTGTCTGGTCGCTTCCGGTTACACTCCCCGTCACGGCCGAGGAGTCGAAGAAGCTCGGCGGCGCTTCGCGCGTCGCGTTGCGCGACGCCAGTGGCCGCTCGGTGGCCGTGCTCGACCTCAAGGACGTCTTCCAGATTGATCGGAAGAAGGAGGCGCGGCTCGCCTTCGGGACGGAGGAAGAGGCCCATCCGGGTGTTGCGTCACTGTTCAAGCGGCCTGATACGCGCATCGCGGGGCGGGTGTCCGTCTTCGAGGACATAGCGCTCAGGGAGTTCGCCGAGGAATGGCACGAGCCGCGCGACACGCGCGAGATTTTCCAGAAGCGCGGGTGGAAGACGGTGGTCGGCTTCCAGACACGCAACCCGGTCCATCGCGCGCATGAGTATATCCAGAAGTGCGCTCTCGAGATATGCGACGGGCTGCTGCTGCACCCGCTGGTCGGCGAGACGAAGGCGGGCGACATACCGGCCGACCTCCGCATGCGCTCGTACCGCGCGATTCTTCAGGGCTATTATCCCAAGGACAGGGTATTGCTCTCCGTGCTGCCGGCCTACATGCGGTACGCCGGCCCGCGCGAGGCCATCTTCCACGCCCTCGTCCGCAAGAACTACGGCTGCACCCACTTCATCGTGGGGCGCGACCACGCGGGCGTCGGCAACTACTACGGCACGTACGATGCCCAGAACCTCCTGCGGCAGTTCGCGCCCGCCGACCTGGGCATAACGCCGCTGTTCTTCGAGAACTCGTTCTACTGCCGCGAGTGTGGGAACATGGCGTCCAGCAAGACCTGCCCGCACGACGCGTCACGCCACCTGAACCTGAGCGGCACGAAGGTCCGCGAGATGCTCGAAAAGGGCGAGCTTCCGCCCGCCGAGTTCTCCCGACCGGAGGTGGCGCGCGTGCTGGCGGACGGGGCGAAGGCAAAGGTATCCTGACCGGTGAGGTCTGGCACGACGATGCGGCGCATGAAAAGACATATGCCTGCAAGTGATCTGAGGGGCCGCTGCTGCTGTTGTACCAGTAGAGGGGAGAACTCGTCTTGCCTGCCTTGGGAGTCAAGCAGGCGGGCGGATTCCGGATAGCTGGCGCAACAGCCTGGAAAAGTTCAACCCCTCGTTCGCAAGACCGAGGGGTTTTCTTTTTCCAGAAGAATCAGAAAGGACGAACATGAAGGCCCCTGTTTTCACGGCGATAACCGCACTTTTGCTGGCTGCCGCAGTCGGCTGCTCGGCGGGCGCTCCCGCTCCGCAACAGGTGACGCTCCGGCTGGGCTATTTCCCCAACATTACGCACTCCCAGCCCATCGTAGGGCTGGCGCGCGGCACGTTCGCGCAGGCGCTTGGCCCCAACGTCAAGCTCGACACGAAAACGTTCAACGCCGGGCCGTCCGCCATCGAGGCGCTCTTCGCCGGCGCGATAGACGCCACCTATATAGGCCCCAATCCCGCCATCAACGGCTATGCGAGGTCCGACGGGAAGGCGCTGCGCATCGTGGCGGGCGCCACCAGCGGGGGAGCGATGTTCGTGGTGCGCCCCGACCGCGGCATCAGCAAGCCCGTGGACCTCGCCGGCAAGAAGATAGCTTCCCCTCAACTGGGCAACACGCAGGACGTGGCGCTCCGCGCGTACATAAAGGCCAATGGTCTGAACACAAAGGAGGACGGCGGGAACGTCGAGGTCGTCCCGACCGCCAATCCGGATATCCTGACGCTCTTCAGGAAGGGCGACATCGATGGCGCGTGGGTCCCCGAACCGTGGGGCACGCGGCTTGTCCAGGAAGCCAGCGGTCGTGTCTTTCTCGACGAGCGAAAGCTCTGGCCTGACGGGGACTTCGTGACCACTCACCTCATCGTCCGAACGGAGTTCCTTGAGCAGCATCCGAACGTTGTGGAAGACCTGGTGCGGGCGAATGTCGAGACCACCCTCTGGATCAACGCCAATCAGAAGGAAGCCACTCAGTTGGTCATCAGCGGCATCCGCGACGTCACCGGCGCGACGTTGCCGCAGGAGCAGGTCAGCGCGGCGTTCCAGAATCTCCGCATCACCTACGACCCCATCGCTCCCAGCCTCCGGAAGTCCGCGGAGGACGCTTTCAAGCTCGGCTTTCTCGGGAGCAAGGAGCCTGACCTTCGGAATATCTACGCCCTTGACCCTCTCAACAAAGTCCTGAAGGAGAAGGGCCTTCAGCCCGTCAGCCGGTAGAAAGGACGCACGATGACTATCTCAACCATCACCGAAAGAGGTCCCGCTGGCGCCTTCGCCCCCGCTCTTGGGAGAACGGGCGAAAACATCGCTCGGACGTCGAAGCCGCTCCTCTCGCTCAAGTCGGTCGCGAGGCGGTTCATGACCAGTCGGCAGAACACGACCGCGCTGGAGGGGCTGACGTTCGACGTCCATGCCGGCGAGTTCCTGTGCATCGTCGGGCCGTCCGGAGGCGGGAAGTCCACGCTGCTCAACGTCATAGCGGGGCTGGACGCCCCGGACGGAGGGCAGGTCCTGTTTGAAGACAAGCCGGTCACCAAAGCAAGCCCGGAGCGCGTCGTGGTCTTCCAGGAACCAGCGCTGTTCCCCTGGCTGAACGTGCGGGCGAACGTGGAGTTCGGTCTGCTGCTGAAAGGCTCCCCCGCGGAGGAGAGGCGCGCGGCGGTGGACAGATGCCTGGACATGGTCAACCTGCGCCACTTTGAGCGCGCATACGTGCACGAGCTTTCCGGCGGCATGAAGCAGCGCGTCCAGCTTGCCCGCGCCCTCGCGGTGGAGCCGCGAATGCTGCTCATGGACGAGCCATTCGCCGCGCTCGACGCGCAGACGCGGGACATACTCCAGCATGAGCTTCAGGAAATCTGGGCCCGGACTCGCACGACCATTATCTTCGTCACGCATAACGTCCGGGAGGCGGTCATCCTCGCCGACCGCGTGCTCGTCATGACGCCCTCTCCGGGGCGGGTCAAGGCCGCGATTCCCGTCCCGTTGCCCCGCCCACGCGACGCTGATGCGCATGAGGTGGTTGACCTCGCGGCCCGCGTCAGGGCTGAGCTGCAGCACGACGTGGTATCGGTCTGAAGCGTGAGGGCCAGCGACATGTTTGGAAGGGTCGCTCGACTGCTCGTGTTTCTTGGCGCCATCGTCGCGGTGTGGCAGATCGTGACGATGGCTGAGATATGGCCGTCCTTCGCCCTTCCGTCGCCCGCTTCGGTCCTGTCGACGCTATGGGAGAACACAGAGAACGGGCGCATCTTCAGAGCTCTGGCGATCAGCATGCAGCGTCTCGCCGTCGGGTTCACCATATCTATTATCATTGGCATGGCCATCGGGATTCTCAACGGCACCGTGCGCGGGGCGGACGAGACGCTGGGCACTATCGTGCTGGGGCTGCAGTCGCTGCCCAGCGTCGTCTGGCTGCCGCTCGCGGTCCTGTGGCTTGGACTGAACGAGCGCGCGATTGTCTTTGTCGTCCTGATGGGATCGCTGTTCTCCATCTCGATTTCGGCGAGGGACGGCGTTCAAAACATCTCGCCGCTCCTGAAACGCGCCGGTCAGACCTATGGCGCGACAAGCTGGCAGATGTACCGCTACGTGATCATCCCGGGGATGACGCCCTCCATAGCGCATGGGCTGAAGCTCGGCTGGTCGTTCGCCTGGCGTTCACTGATGGCCGGGGAGCTTCTGTTCGCGGGGCTGGGCCTTGGCCAGATGCTGAACATGGGCCGCGATTTGAACGATATGAGCCTTGTCCTGGCCGTGATGCTCGTTATCATCCTCGTGGGACTCACCATGGACCGGCTGGTCTTCGGGCGCTTTGAAGCGTGGGTCCGGGAGCGCTGGGGACTGCAAACGACTTGAGAGCGTGAGGTGCGCCCTTCGACTTGACACGGAGCATGGCGAGGTGCTTTGCTGGGATGGGGGAGGCGCTCCATGCTTATAGGGCTTATTTCCGACACGCACATCCCGGAGTTCGGCCCGCACCTGCCGGAGGCCGCGTACAGCGCCCTCAAGGGTGTGGACCTGCTGATGCACGCCGGCGACCTCCACAAACTCGACGTTCTCGACTGGCTGGAGCAGCGCATCGGCGTGTCCATCTACTGCGCCCGCGGCAACGGCGACAGCGGCTACGACGGCCGCCCGCGCGTGCCGGACGACCCGCGCATCAAGGACGCGCACGTGTTGACCCTGGAAGGACTGCGCATCGGCCTCGTCCACGCGGTGCCCCTGCCCGACGAGTGCCCGTGGATACCCGTCGAGAGCAGCATGGAGCGGTACTTCGGCGGGCCGGTGGACGTCATCGTGAACGGGGACACGCACGTCGAGCAGGTGCTGGAGCACAGGGGCGTGCTGTTCGTAAACCCGGGCAGTCCGACGTTCCCGCACAACCTGGTGGGCGTGCCCGGCCACGTGGCGCTGCTGGAGCTCCGCGACGGCAAGGCGCGCGCGGAGATCATCAAGCTGGGGTAGCGCGGGGCCCCCGCGTCCTGCGACCTTCCGCACCTGTACCCACGCCTCGGCTCGCCTGTGCTACACTGTGCCCGCCCATTCTCGCCGGAGGTGCCCGCCATGCCCGATAAGACCGCCACTCTCGCTGAGCTAACCGACGTCTTCCGCCGCAACCGCGCCGCGCTCATGCGGGACATCGAGCGCGTGCCGGAGGTGCTGATACACACGCCTCCCTTCGACGGCGGCTGGTCGGTGGCGCAGACCCTCGCCCACATCCTCGCCGCGGACACGAGCTTCATTGGGCGCGTGGACCGCATGCTGACCAATCCGGGCAAGGACATCCCCATGATGCAGGCGGTCGCCGACGCGCCGCTGCATCCCTCGGTGAGCAGGACAACGCGGAGGCAATTCGTCGAGCAGCTCAAGGCGGGTGAGGAGAAGGCGCTGCAATGTATGGCGAGGCTCACGCCCGCCGACCTGGCCGTCTCCGGCAAGCACCCGCGCTTCGGGGTCGTCACCGTGGAGAGTGTCCTGAAGCACCTGGCGGAGCATGCGGAGGAGCACCGCCGGCAGATCGTCGAGACCGCCGAGCGGGTGGCCGCGCAGCCGCCGCCGAGCGCGGAGTCGCTCTCGCTCGCCATCGAGCGCAGCCTGGCCGCGTTCATGGAGGCGTTCGCGCGCGTGCCGGACCGGCATCTGCATAGCGTGCCCAAGCCCGGCGAGTGGACGCCCGCCCAGATAGCGGTGCACCTGGCGGCCGCGGAGCGGGGCTATCTCCACAACATGAGCGCCGTCCGCGCCACGCCCGGCTGCACGCTGGGCGGTGTGCCCGACGCGGCGAACGCGCCCGTGGCGCCGGACGTGCCGGGTCTGACGCGCGGGCAGATCGTGGACAGGCTGGCGGAGGCACGGCAGACGGTGCTGGCCTACGTCGCCCAGCTCAAGCCGGAGGAGATGCGGCAGTACGGGGTGAACCCCACCCGCGGCCTGATGAGCGTGGAGTTCATGCTCCGGCGGGAGGCGTCGCACCCGCTGGATCACCGGATGCAGCTTCTGGAAACGCTCGACATGCTGGCGAAGGGCGCGGGCGCGTCTTAGAGCCTATTCGGAAACCATCGAAGGGTGGCCCTCACCCTTCGACTGGCTCAGGGTGAGCGGATTCGGTTCGCCGCTCATGGTGAGCCAGTCGAATCCATGAGCGGGGTTATCGGATGGGCTCCTAGCCGCCCGACGTCCGCAGCCAGGCCCGCAGCACCTCCGCGACGCTCCACGCCTGCGCGATGCACCCGCGCGGCGCGTGCGGCGGGTCGCCCTCGAATATCTCGCTGAGCGTGCCCAGGCCCGCCTCCCAGAGGTGCGTCCGCATCCCCTCAAGGGCCTTGCGAGCCTCGGAGCGGCCCTGCTCCCCCTCCACGCGCAGAAGCGCGTCCGTGTAGGCGCCCAGCAGCCAGGGCCAGACCGTGCCCTGGTGGTAGGCGGCGTCCCGGCTGTGCTGGTCGCCGCCGTAGCGCCCCGCGTAGCGCGGATGGCCTTGCGCCAGGGTGCGCAGCCCGACGGGCGTGAGCAGCTTCGAGCGCACCGCGTCCAGCGTCGGCGCCCAGCGGCGCTGCTCCAGCACAGCGTGCGGCAGTGAGATGGCGAAAAGCTGGTTCGGCCTCAGGCTGGGGTCGTCGCCCTCCTCGCCGTCCACCACGTCGTACAGATAGCCGCCCTGGCCGTACCAGAAGCGCTTGTTGAAGGACTCCCGCGCGACGGCGGCCGGCCCCAAGTAGGCCTGGATATCGCGCCCCAGCTTACCCGACCACTCGGCCATGGACGCCAGGGCGTTGTACCACAGGGCGTTGACCTCAACCGCCTTGCCCCACCGGGGCGTGACCACCCAGCCGTCCACGCGCGCGTCCATCCACGTGAGCGCCACCCCCGACGTCCCCGCCCGCAGAAGCCCGTCGGCGGCGTCCACGCCGATGTCGTAGCGCGTCCCCCGCCTGTACTCGGCGATGACGGCCTCCAGTGTGGGGAACAGCTCCCGCAGCAGATCGTCGTCCCGCGTGGCCCGCAGGTAGGCGTCCAGCGCGACGAAGTACCACAGGGCCGCGTCCACGGTGGCGTACTCGGGCGGCTCGCCGGAGTCCGGGAAGCGATTGGGCAGAAGGCCCTGGTCAACGTACCGGGCGAAGGTGCGAAGGACGGCCCGCGCCTCCGGATGTCGGCCTGTCGCCAGACACAGGCCGGGCAGGGCGACGAGCGTGTCGCGGCCCCAGTCGCCGAACCAGTGGTAGCCCGCGATGACGGTGCAGCCCTCATGTCCCGCCTGCGACCTGCTGACCAGGAACTGGTCGGCGGCGAGCGCCAGCCGCGTCGCGAAGGCGTCGTGAGAGCAGCCCGGGGGCAGCGCCTTCTCCGCCAGGCGCAGCAGACCAGTCTGGCGGGTCTGCGCCGCATCCCAGGCGCGGGTCACATTCAGGTCCACGTTGCCCGCCTGCTCCGCGCTGGCGACGACCGTTACGCTTTCGCCCGACTTCAACGTCACGCAGAAGACGCCCGGCGTGTACAGGTCTTCCATGCAGTCCGGCCCCCGCTCTCGCTCGCGGCGATAGAGGAAGCGCCAGTACCAGTCCGGCCCCTCGTGGAACTCCGCGGAGGGCCGCGTCCACAGGCGCAGGGGTGCGGCCTCCGGGTAGGCCTGAATCTCGTAGGCCCCCCGGGCGTCTCGCCGCAGGGAGAAGCGCCAGTCGCGCGAGCCTTGCGTCAGGTGATGGTAGTCGCGGTGCGTGACCAGCGGGCGCAGACGGAGCGTGGCCGGGCCGGGGGCCTTTCGCACGACGTAGCGTACATAGGTGGTGTTGCGCTCCCGCGCCATCCAGACCGTCTTCTCCACCACGGCGCCGCCCGCGTGAAAGACGAATGTGGGGATGGTCTCGTGGAAGCGCACGCTGTGCAGGAGCGGCCAGCCGACGGGATTGATCGCGCCGTCGTGGTACTCGTTCGTGCTCAGGGGGTAGCGGGCGCCCCTGACCTCCATCTCCTCCTCCAGCTTGGACAGCAGCACGGTGCGGCCCACCGGCGGCTTCAGCGCCGCGACAAGCAGTCCGTGGTAGCGCCGCGTGTTGGCCCCCGACACCGTCGCCGAGGCGTAGCCGCCCAGGCCGTTCGTGACCAGCCACTCGGCGTCGAGCGACGCGTCCAGGGTGGGCCATCGCCCGGCGGCCAGATCAACGGGCTTGGATGTCGTCAACGGAGCAATGAGGCTGTGGAGTCTAGAAGCAGTTGCAAAACGCGCAGTTCCACTCCACGCTCGTGGTGAGCCTGTCGAACCACGAGATATGGCCCTTCGACAAGCTCAGGGCGAGCGGGAATTCGGCCCTCTCCTTTTTGCGCTGACATACGTACGGGAGTGCTGGACGCCGGGCCTAGCCCCGCGTCTCCGTCTCCAGGTACGCGCCTTTATCGGGCGACGCCGCCAGCCGCGTGAACAAGCTGAGCAGGCCCTTGCGCTTCACGCGCGGCGCGACCCACCGGGCGCGGCGCTCCGCCAGCACGCGCTGGACCTCCTCCGGCGACTTCGCTTCTCCCGCGATGCCAATTATATCGAGTCGGCCCGCCCGAATGTCTATGCGTATCAGGTCGCCGTCCTCCACCAGCGCGATAGGCCCGCCCACTGCGGCCTCCGGCGAGACGTGCCCGATGGCTGGCCCGCGCGTGGCCCCGCTGAAGCGGCCGTCGGTGATGAGCGCCGTGCCGCTGGCGAGCGCCGGGTCGGCGACGATGGCCTCCGTCACGTAGTACTGCTCCGGCATGCCGGAGCCGCGCGGCCCCTCGTAGCGGATGACCACGGCGTCGCCGGGGCGCACCTGCTTCGCGTCAATGGCCGCGATGGCGTCCTCCTGTGCGTTGAACACCTTCGCGCGGCCTGTGAACTGCCACATGGCGGGGTCTACGGCGTTGCGCTTGACCACCGCGCCGTCCGGCGCCAGGCTGCCGCGCAGCACCGCGATGCCCCCCTGCGGCGACATCGGGTCGCTGGCGGGACGAATGACGTCCCGCGCCGTCAGCTTGTACGGCGCGAGCCAGCGCGGCTGCATGTCCAGCCAGCCCGACGTCTTGAGCTGTTGCAGGTTGTCGCCCAGCGTCTTCCCCGTGACGGTCATGGCGTCCAGGTGCAGGTGGTCGCGCAGCTCCCACAGGAGGCGCGGCACGCCCCCCGCGTACCACATCTTGTCCGGCGTGTGCCGCCCCGCGGGCCGGACGTCCGCCAGCCACGGCACGCGGTCGTTCACCCGCTGCACTAGCCCGTAGTCGAACGCGATGTCCAGCGCGTGGCACAGCGCCGCCAGGTGCATGATGGTGTTGGTGGAGCCGGAGATGGCCGCGTGCGCCACCAGCGCGTTCTCGATGGCCTTGGGCGTCATCACCTGCCGGGCGGTGATGCCGCGCTTGATCATCTCCATCATCCACGAGCCCGCCTCGCGGCTGCCGCGCGCCGTCACGAAGTGCGTGGCGGGACGCAGCGCCGAGCCGGGCAGGGCCATGCCCATCGCCTCCGCGACCACCTGGTTGGTGCACGCGGTGCCCATGAAGGCGCAGGTGCCGCGCGTGGGGCAGGCATTCTGCCGGAGGAACTCGTATTCGTCGGGCTTGATCTGACCGCGCCGGAGCTGCACCGAGATGGCGCCCACCTGCTCCAGGCTCATCGTGCCGTGGGGCAGGGTCGGCCCGGAAGGACCTTCCTGCATCACGCCGCCGTGGACGACCAGCGCAGGGATGTCCAGCCGCGCCGCCGCGATAAGGTGGCCCGGCAGCGACTTGTCCGAGCCGGACAGCATGACCATGCCGTCGAAGTGGCCGGCGATGGCGTGCATCTCCGTGGCGCAGGCTATGATTTCGCGGGACGCCATCGAATAGTCCATGGCGTCCGTGCCCTGCGCGATGCCGTCGCAGATGTCGGTGCAGAAGTAGCGTCCCGCGACGCCGCCCGCCTCGACGACGCCCAGCCTAACGTGCTCGACGAGCTCGTTCAGGTGGACGCTTCAGGGCATGCTGTCGCCCCAGGCGCTCTCGATGAGCACGTGGGGCTTGCGCACGTCCTCGCTCGTCCAGCCCACGCCGAGGCGGAGCGGGTCTATCTCCGGCGCGATCCGGCGCATCTGTTGGCTGTGGAGTTCTGGCATCTTCGACCTCACCCCCTGTGTGCTCCTATGCGAGAGACGTTGCGCCGAACAGTGACACGCTGTCGGGCGGGGCGTTCTCCTCCCGTTCATATTCCAAGTATGCACGCGCTTATGCCGCCGGCATTGCTTCTCTACGGATGAGGTTGCTAGGAGTATCGCTCACTGATTGCTGCATGCCGATGATGTAGGCGTGCGCCTCGTTGCCAGCGCTCCAGTTGAGCGGGACAAAAGCACCCTCCCGTTCGACCTTCTCCATGGCGGCCAGGCGAATAAAGCTGGATACGGGCATGTTGTGCTTCTCCGCGCAAGCGGCGGCCCGCTCGAAGTCTTCACGACCGAACGCCACGGATACGATAACGCGACGCTCCTTGGTCGGAGTGCTTTTTTGCGCGGCGTCCCAACTCCACTGGTCGGGGCTTTCCAGTTTGTTGTAGTCGGACATGTCTTTACTCCTTTCGTTGAAGCAGCGCCAACTCATGAGGCTTGCTAAACCATGCGGTTATGGGCCGCCAGACTGTTCGCTGTTCGGTGTTCTCAATGGGGATCGTTATCGCGCTTCCTCCGTGGTCCCGTCCAATAACCAGGTAAAGACCGCGACGCCTTTTTCTGTTTGGAATGACTAAGTATGCACTATCAAGCACTTGGGCTACTCGGCGGGCAGTCACACCGTGAACAGCGAATTTCCCCTCGTTGTCTTCATCAATTAGAAAATCGTAGATAACAGGGCTTGACATTTAACCCTCTCTAGGCTACCTTATTATCTACAAATGTAGTGCAATACTACTACAGTTGTAGGAGAATAGTCAAGATGGCAGGAGACACAACCGGCACAAGCATTGAATGGCTTGTTTTGGCGGATGCTGCCCAAATAGTGTCAAACAAGCTGTTTTTACTGGGAGGTGGATGGGATCGCTATACCGTGAGCCAATTTCCGGCACAAATGCCTTTTGCCGTAGCTGTCTCGTTGAGAGTCCCTTGGAATGAGACAAACCAACAACATTCCTTTGAGTTGGAAGTCGCCACTCAGGACGGACAATCGTTAGTGAAGATGGGAGGCGCCTTCGAGGTAGGGCGTCCGCCGGGCATTCCACTGGGGTCGGATCAGAGGTTACAACTCGCCATGAATGGTTCCTTGAAGCTGGAAAAGGCGGGACTTTATGTGATCATAGGCCGCGTGGAGGGTCAGGAGGCTGCCAGAACCGCCTTTACCGTTGTGTCGCACTCGCAGCCTGTGCAGAGATAGGTCTAGGGGGAGGGGGAAATTCCCGCTCCCCGCTCAAACAGCGCGTACACCTCGCGGCCCGTCGGCAGGCTGCGCACTGCGCCGCGCCCGCGCACCTTCAGTCCCGCGGTAATCGTCCCCAGCCGCGCCGCGCTCACCGGGTCCATCCCCCGCGCCAGCGCGTGCAGCGCCGCCCCGTCGAAAGCGTCGCCCGCGCCCGTCGTGTCCACGACCGCGCCGGTGTCGTACGCGGGGATCACCGTCACGCTCTCGCCGTGCGCCACGACACAGCCATCCTTGCCCTGCTTCACCAGCGCCAGCGGCACGCCGCGCGCCCGGCACGCCCGCGCCGCCTCGACGGCGTCGCGCACACCAAGAAGCTGCTCCGACTCTTCCGGCGCGCTGGGCAGAAAGATGTCCACGAACGGCAGCACCTCCTCCAGCGCGGCCCTGGCCTCCGCGAGCGAGGGCCACAGCGCGGGACGCAGGTTGGGGTCGAAGGAGACGCGCAGGCCCAGCGCCTTCGCGCGCCGCACCCCCTCCAGCACGGCGCGCCGCGCGGACGGAGAGATGGCCTGGGTGATGCCGCTCGTGTGGAAGATGCGCGCGCCGCGCAGGGCGTCGTCGGTGACGTCCTCCGACGACAGCGTGCTGGCCGCGCTGCCCCTGCGGTAGTACGCGAACTCGCGCTCGCCGCCGGGCAGCAGGGAGATGATGTAGAGGCCGTTGGGCCCGGCGACTTGGCGCGCCGTCGAGGTGTCCACGCCCTCGCTGCGCCACGCTTCCAGCAGATAGGGCGTGAACGGGTCGCTGCCCACGCGGGTGATGTAGCGTGTCGTGGAGCCGAGGCGGGCGGCGGCCACCAGCGTGTTCAGCGTGTCGCCGCCGTACGAGCGGTGGAACACCGAGGCGCGCGCAACCGGCTCGTCCGCGTAGAGCTCCACCATGCACTCGCCCATCGCCACGATGTCCGGCATTCTCCGCGCCTCCGCCCCTCATTATGCGCTCGACAGGCCCAGAGGTACAGGGGCGGGCACCCCGCAGAGCGAGGCGGGTCAGCGCTTGCCTTCCTCAATGCGCCCCAGCAGACGCAGCAGCCCGTCCAGGATGGTCAGCGGGTGCGGCGGACAGCCGGGCACGTAGAGGTCAACCGGGAGGGTGGCGTCCGCGCCGTTCGTGACCTGCGGATGGTCGCGGAACGGCCCGCCGGAGATGGCGCAGCCGCCCACGGCGATGACCAGCTTGGGGCCGGGCACGGCATCGTAGGTCTTTTGCAGGGCGAGGCGCATGTTCCGCGTGACAGGGCCGGTGATGAGCAGGCCGTCCGCGTGGCGCGGCGACGCGACCATCTGGATGCCGAACCGGACGATATCGAACACGATGGTGCCGAGGACGTTGACCTCCACCTCGCAGCCGTTGCAGCCGCCCGCGCTCACCTGCCGCAGCTTCAGCGAGCGCCCGAAGAGCGCGCGGCTCTTCGCGTCCAGCGCCTGCGCCAGCTTCATGCCCTCCGCGCCGACGACGAGGTCCTGCCGCGTCCGCGCCGCCATGCGGAACTCCTGCGTGTAGCGCAGCGCGCTCGTTGGACACGCCTGCACGCAGTCCGCGCAGAACACGCAGCTCCCCAGGTCAATGCGCGGGTCCGGCCTCTGTCCCTGCGCCCCGACGCTGATCGCGTCCACGGGGCAGGCGTCCGCGCACGCGCGGCAGCCGTCGGCGCACTTCGCCGGGTCAACATGCGGCATGCCGCGATACCGCTCGGGCAGGGGCGACGCGCTCCTCGGAAAATCGAGCGTGCGGTGGCCCTGGTTCAACCGGGCGCGCAGCAGATTGAGCATGGACGGCGCCCTGTCGCTCATAGGTCGAACCCGCAGTAGGACAGGTTGAAGCTCTTGTTGCCCAGCGGGAAATCGGATATCTGCTGTCCGCGCAGCGTCATGGCCAGTCCCGTCCAGTTGTGGAACGAGGCGTCCACCACCTTGTACCGCGCGAAGCAGCCCGCCGAGTCAGTGATGGCGACGTGCGCCACCTCGCCGCGCCAGCCCTCGGCCAGCGCGACGGCGAGATGGCCCGGGCGTGGCGGCGGACACGTCGTGCGTACCGGCCCGGGCGGCAGCGCGCCCAGTTGCTCGCGCACGAACGCGGCTGACCGCTCGATCTCCAGACGACGCACCATAGCGCGGGCGAAGACGTCGCCGCTGGGCCATGTGGCGACAGGCACAGGCGCCCGCCGGAGCCCGCCCGTCGGATGGTCCATGCGGACGTCTCGCGGGAGGCCGCACGCGCGCGCCGCCACGCCGACGATGCCGAGCTCCACGCAGGCCTGCGCGGTCAGCGGACACGTGCCCTCCAGCCGTGCGTGCACCGAGTCGGAGCCGAAGAACAGGTCAACCGCCTCGCGCACGTCGCGTTCCGCGCGGGCCAGCCGGTCGAGCAGCGCCGTGACCATCGTGTCGTCCACGTCGAATGCGACACCGCCCGGCCGCGCCAGGCCGCGCCCCAGGCGGCTGCCGCAGACGAGCGCGGTCATATTCAGGAAGTCGCCGCGCAGCCGCCCGCAGTAGGACGCCGTGGGCAGATAGCCCACGTCGTTCGCCAGAGCGCCCATGTCCCCCACGTGGTTCGCCAGCCGCTCCAGCTCCAGCGCCACCGCGCGCAGCGCCCGCGCCCGCGGCGGCGCCTCCACGCCCGCCAGCGCCTCCATTGCCAGGCAGTGCGCCGTGCCATGGCCGATGGTCGTATCGCCGGCGACGGTCTCCATCTGAATCATCGTGCGCTTGTGCGGCCCGCCGATGAGCGCCTCCTCCACGCCGCGGTGCTGATAGCCGAGGTGGACCTCCAGGTGATGCACCGTCTCGCCCTGGCACTGGAACCGGAAATGCCCCGGCTCAATCACACCCGCGTGCACCGGGCCGACCGCGACCTCGTGCACCCCCTCGCCGTTCATGGCGAAGAACGGGTGCCGAAGGGCGGACTTGCCCTCCCCTTTCCTCGGGAAGTCATGCGCGCGCACCGGCTTGAGCCAGGGATGGCCCTCCGGGAACGCGCCCTCCTGCTCGAAGACCTCGCGCTCGAAGAGGTGGACCTGCGGGCAGCTTGGCGTCAGCGAGGGGTACGTGGCGCGCACGTCCGCGGCCAGCGCGGCGAGCGCGTGATGCGTATCGTCCGCGAGCACGGCGTACAGCCGCACCGCGCCGGACGGCAGCCGCATCCCGAACAGCGACGCGACGCGCTCGCCTTCGCGCACGGCGGCCAGCATGGCCGCCTGGAATGTAGCTACGTCTACCACGGGCACGACCTCCAGCGGGACGGCCTGCCCGTTGCGCAGCGTTGCGATCCGCGTCGGACTCATCGCCCGCCTCCGAGAAGGCCCGCGGCGCTCTGGAGCGCGTCCTGCAGCGCGGGCGGCAGGTAGAGGCCCGTGAGCAGCACGGCTACGGCGAGCGCGGCGGGCGGCAGCACGGACAGCAGCGGCTCCCTGTGTTTTATCACAGGGTGCGCCCACGGCTCGCCGAGCGCCATGCGCAGCACGATCGTCGCCATGCCGATGAACGCGACCGCCAGCAGCGCCAGGAACGCCGCCGCCACCAGCGGATGTCCCTGTACGAAGATAGCCTGCAGGATAATGAACTCGCTGAGGAACAGACCGAACGGCGGCATTCCGACGATGGCCAGGAAGCCGATTGTCCACAGCGGGCCGGACACCGGCAGGGCGTGCAGAAGGCCGCGCACGCCGCGCACGGACGTAGTCCTGTACGCCGTCAGGATGTTGCCCGCCACCAGAAACAGCAGCCCCTTTGTCAGGGAGTGGTTCACCGCGTGCAGCATCGCGCCGAAGGTGGCCGCGCCGCCCACGCCCACGCCCAGCGCCAGGATGCCCATGTGCTCCACGCTGGAGTACGCCAGCATCCGCTTGTAGTCCGTCTGGCCGATGACGAAGACGGCGGCCACCGCCAGCGAAATCAGGCCGAACGCAATGAGCAGCTCCCGCGCGAACGCGCCTTCGCCAGCCGCGGCCACGACCTGGTACGCGCGCAGCAGGCCCAGGAAGGCGCAGTTCAGCAGCGCGCCGGACATGAGCGCGGAGACCAGCGACGGCGACTCGCTGTGGGCGTCGGGAAGCCAGCTATGGAACGGGGCCAGGCCCATCTTCGTGCCGTAGCCCACGAGCAGCAGCACGAACGCCGCCTTCAGCCATACCGGATGCAGGCTGGACGCCCCCGCCACCAGGTCGCCAACAAGCAGGGGCGCGCCCTCGCCGCGCGTGTTGGACGCGGCCATCGCCAGGAACAATGTGCCCAGCAGAGCCACCGCGATGCCGACCGAGCACAGTAGAAGGTACTTCCACGTCGCCTCCAGCGAGCGGTGGTGGCGATGGAAGTAGATGAGCGGCGCGCTCGCGAGCGTCGTCGCCTCGATGCCGACCCACAGCAGGCCCATGTGCTGACTCACCGTCACCAGCGACATAGCGGCCAGGAACAGCAGCATGCAGCCGACGAAGATGCGCTGTGGCTGGTTGGAGAACAACACGCCCTCCACGAAGTCAGGGCGCGGCGCGGTGACCTCCCGTTGCAAATAGCCGACGCCATACAACGCCGCAAGCAGGAACAGGGCGCTCGTGATGCCCAGGAACAGCAGGCCCAGCGCGTCCGCGTGCAGCCAGCCATCCAGCGCGGGCGGCGACGGGCTGATGACGCTCGCGGCCACGAGCGCGGCGTGTGCGACAGCCGTCAGCAGCAGCAGCCACCGCTGCGGCCTCTCCGACGGCAGCGCGAACGCCAGAAGTCCGGCGAGCGCGGGCACGAGCACGATAGCAATAAGCATCGTCGTCGCCTACATGTCCTGTTCGCCGGACGCTTCACGCTCGTGTACCGCGTGGATACGGCGCCGCCGCGAACTGAGTTCGCTCAGCTCCTGTAGCCGGTCAACGTCAATGTGGTCAAACTCGCGGTTGATCTGGTAGATGGTGATGCCCATGACGAACGCGCCCACGAAGATATCGAGCAGCACGCCCATCTCAATGAGGAGCGGCAGCTCGCGCGCCAGCGACATGCTGAAGATGAAGATGCCGTTTTCCAGGACGATGTACCCCAGCACCTGTGTAACGGCCTTTCGGCGGCTGACCAGCAGAAGCATCCCCAGGAAGACCGTCGCCAGTGACACGGGCACGATGAGATGCGGCTGCGAGGGCAGCGGAAGCGGCAGCAGGCCCGCCAATGCGAAGGCGATTGCGACGGCCACCGCCCCGAAGACGACCGACAGCGCAAAGCCGATGTACGGCTCCACTTCGTTTTGCACCTTCGCCTCGCGGATGGACCGGAACAGGAACCACGGGATGACGAAGCCTTTCAGCGCGACGGTCAAGGCCGCCAGAACGACGATCTGGAGCGTGAGGTCATCCCGGTGGGCGGCGACGAGCAGAAGGCCCATCGCGATGCCCTGCGCCGCCACGATGCGCACGCACTCCGCCACCTTGCTGGACGCCAGCGCGGCCAGCGCCAGCAGCAGCGCCACAATCAGCAGCAGATCAACGATAGCCATCGCTTACCCCACCACCAGCGCCAGCGCCACAGCCAGCGCGCCCAGGCCGCCCGCGCCGATGAGCAGGTTCGGCACGCTGCGCATCCGCAGCCGCGCCATGGACGATTCCACGACGCCGACGATGGCCGCGACAACAAGCATGCCCGCGAGGAACACCCCGCCATCCAGCAACAGGACGCCGGTGCGTACGGGCAGGAGGATGCCGATAATAAGCGACGCGAAGACCCACAGCTTGAGCGCGGCGCCGTACATGATGTACCCCAAGTCCGGGCCGCTGTGGTCGAGCACCATGACCTCGTGGACCATGGTCAGCTCCAGGTGCGTGTTCGGGTCGTCCACGGGGATGCGCGCGTTCTCGGCCAGCAGCACCAGGAAGAGCGCGGCGGCCGCCAGCGCCAGCACGGGACCAGCCGTCGTCGCCCACATGGCGGGCGCAATTGCGCCCATCATGCCGGTGAGCGAGAGGCTGCCGCTGACTACCACAAGCACCATCAGCGCGAGAAACAGGGCAGGCTCCGCCAGCGAGGAGAACCTGGCCTCGCGACTCGCGCCCATGCCCTCGAAACTGGAGCCGGTGTCCAGCGCGGCGAGCATGGTGAACATCCGCGCCAGCGCCAGCAGGCCCGCCAGCGCAACGAGGTCGCCGGGGAACCCGATGGCTGCGCCTACATTGCCGGACGGCGTCAGCAGCATGGCCGTCGCGACGGCGGCCAGCCCGACCATCGGCCCGGCGCGGAAGACCCAGGTGGTCGTGGTGCTGTAAACCGCACCCTTGCGCAGCAGCTTCCAAAGATCGTAGTACGGCTGGAGCAGCGGCGCGCCCGTGCGGCCCGCGAAGAAGGCCTTGGTCCGGTTGATGACGCTCAGCAGCAGCGGTGCAAGCGCGAACGCGGCGAGCGTGAACAGCGGTGTCTCCGGCCTCATGCGTCGCCTCGCAAGCCGAGCTGCCAGACCAGCAGCACCACCAGCGTAATGAAGATGTACAGAAGGTAGAGGTGCACCCGCCCGTGTTGCAGCCAGCGCAGGTTGAAGCTCGTCAGGCTGATCCACTCGAACGCGGGACGGTACAAGCGGTCCAGAAACACGTCCTGCGCCTCCGACCGAAGGGATGCGCCCTGCGGGAAGTAGCCGACTGGCTCCTCCACGCGGCGGCGCGGACCGAAGATGCGCGGGAAGATATCGAGAAGCGGCCCCGCGAAGGACAACGAGGTGTACTGCATTCGCGGCGTGGGGTTCTCGTAGCCGCAGTCCCACGTGACCGCCGTGTCCACCCGGCGCGTCCGCAGCAGCGCCCCACGCAGGAGCGCCAGCGCCGCGACAAGCGCGACGAGGACCAGCGCCACTATCGAGAGGTTGGACAGGAGCGCCGCCACGGCAAGCGCGTCGGATGCCCCGGCACCCGTCCCGACGAGTTGCTCCGCACCCGGCAGCACCAGCCCCAGCGCGACCGGCGCGCCCACGCCGATGAATACGCTCACAGCCGCCAGGAAGGCCATCGGCAGCCACAGCCCCGCGCCGACGCTGTGCGCGTGCGCGGCATGGTCCGAGCGCGGCGCGCCGAGGAAGGTGATACCGATCGCCTTTGTCAACGTCGCGACGGCAAGTCCCCCGGCGAGCGCGAGGCCCGTGACGACCCCGAGCGCGGGCGCGGCGGACACCAGGCCCCCCATCTCCACGCTGCGCAGCGACGCCACCATCAGCAGGAACTCGCTGACGAACGCGCTGAGCGGCGGCATGCCGACAAGGGCCGCGCCGCCCACGAGGAACAAAGTCCCTGTCTGCGGCATCCGCTTGAGCAGCCCGCCCAGCCGGTCTATATCCCGCTCGCCCGTCGCGTGCAGCACGGCGCCCGCGCCCATGAACAACATCCCCTTGACGGCGGCGTGGCCGACGGTGTGCAGGAGCGCGGCGGAGAACGCGAGGAGAGCGATAGAGGGCGCGTTGTGGCTCAGGCCCCACACGCCGATACCCGTGGCCATGATGATGATGCCGATGTTCTCCACGCTGTGGTACGCCAGCAGACGCTTGAGGTCGTGCTGGCCCGCCGCCAGCAAAAGGCCGATCAGAGCGGACGCAAGCCCCACGCCGATGAGCAGGACGCCCCACCACGCGGGCGGCGGCCCCAGGAACGTGAGCGCGCGCAGGATGCCATACACGCCCGTCTTGATCATCACGCCGGACATCACGGCGGAGACGTGGCTCGGCGCGGCGGGATGCGCCTCCGGCAACCACACGTGGAACGGCACGAGGCCCGCC
Source organism: Dehalococcoidia bacterium (assembly GCA_030648205.1). NCBI lineage: Bacteria > Bacillati > Chloroflexota > Dehalococcoidia > Dehalococcoidia bacterium. Next base: position 29,138 of record JAUSIH010000045.1, read on the forward strand.
TTGGCGCCAAAGCCGACGAGCGCCAGCAGGAACAGCAGCGAGGCCGTCGCCGGGGCAAGACTGGAGAGCGCCGCGAAGCGGTCGAAGTCGAGCGAGCCTGCTTCGCGGCCCAGCAGCGCGAAGAACGCCAGCAGGAACGCCGTCCCGATATGCGTCGCGATGAGGTAGGTCCAGCCTGCGCTGCGGACCTCCGGCTTCTCGTGCTCGAACACGACGAGGAAAAACGAGGAGACAGCCATGACCTCCCATGCCATCAGGAAGAGGATGCCGTTGCGCGCCATCACCACCACGGCCATGCTCGCCACGAGCAGGCTGAAGAAGAACCACGGCGTGCCCAGCGAGCGGCGCCTGCCGTACGGCGCGAGGTAGGTGGCCCCGTAGGCTGCCGCAACCGCGGACAACCCGAAGATGGCGAGGAGGAAGACGGCGCTGAGAGGATCAACCGCGAGGTACAGTTCGCCGTAGGGTACGTGCCAGGGGACGCGCATGCTCACGGTCACGCGCGAGGCGAGCGTGAGCGCCGCGCCCGCGATGCCGAACGCGCCGCCGATGACGGCGCCCGCTACGCCTGCGACTGTCGCCGCGCGCGCGGAGCGCCCCAGCAGCAACGCGAGCATGCCGCCAAGCAACACGAACGCCAGCGCGATGACGAGCATAGCGGTGCTACACCAACTCAGCCCGTCGGCGGTGTGGCATCAGACAGCAGCGGGACGAGCGCCGGGGAAAATAAGGAAACCCCTGGGGCCGCCCGCCTGGGCCTGCCGCAGAGGTCGCTGACGAAGGTTCCGTTGTATTGTCGGGTCCAGTCATTCAAGTCGCCGCGCGGTGACGCCCGTGCGGTAGTACCTCCGTCGCCTCGCCATGCTGCCTTTGCCAGCAGCGCGCGGCGCATCGCAAATGGAGAGCAACCTAATCATCTAAGCACAACTTCAGCGAGCGGGCAACTTCCTTACGCGCATATCTGGCATGCCCTCTGGACAGCCACGCTGCTCAGATTGCGGCTCATCGCACCGCCGAAGCAGCCGGTGCTATCCGCCAACGGGTTCCGGCTGCCCGAGGGTATATTCCAGGCCGTCACGCGCCCGGTTTGTTCGTGGAGTAGAGAAGGCGATGTGAAGCTGAGGGCGCCCCCCGTCCTTTTCTTATTTCCCCTCTCCTTGAGAAGAGGGGTCAGGCCTGTCCTGAGCCAAGTCGAAGGGGGTGAGGTGTCCTACCGCAACTGGACGCTCGTTCGCGGGCTGTGGTATCTTAAACATTCGGCACACGTGGAAAACGCCGACGGCAGGCGTGTACGGCGCGGACGGGCAAATCACTCCACTTGGCGGCCAGTCGTAGCCATGAGCGGAGCACCGAGCGGGAGGACCACAACGAACGCAACGATTTCTATAGCAGACCTGGAACAGAAGGCCAGACAGATCCGCCGCCACATCGTGACCATGACCTACAAGGCCAACAGCGGCCACCCGGGCGGCTCGCTCTCCGCGACAGACATCGTCATGGCCCTCTACTTCCACGTGTTGCGTCACAACCCTAAAGACCCCAAATGGCCTGATCGCGACCGCTTCGTGCTCAGCAAGGCCCACGCCTGCCCCGTGCTCTATGCAGCCCTGGCGGAGTCCGGCTACTTCCCTGTGGAGGAGCTTGCCACGTTCCGTCAGATAAACAGTCGGCTGCAGGGCCACGCGCACATCAAGACGCCCGGCGTCGAGATGTCCGGCGGCTCCCTCGGCCAGGGCCTCAGCTTCGGCATCGGCGCGGCGCTCGCGGCGCGGCTGGATGGCCGCACGTCGCGGGTGTATGTGCTGCTGGGCGACGGCGAGTGCGACGAGGGCCAGGTCTGGGAGGCCGCGATGGCCGCGCCCCACTTCAAGCTCGATAACCTGTGCGCCATTGTTGACCGGAACCGCATCCAGAACGACCGCTTCACCAGCGAGGTGATGGAGCTGGAGCCTATCGCCGACAAGTGGCGCGCCTTCCGCTGGAACGTCATCGAGGCGAACGGTCACTCCATAGCGGACATGCTGGCCGCGTTCGACCAGGCGAAGCAGGTCAAGGGCCGCCCGACGGTCATCATCGCCCAGACCACCAAGGGCAAGGGCGTGAGCTTCATGGAGAACAACCCGGACTTCCATGGCAAGGCGCCGAACAAGGACGAGTACGAAAAGGCGATGAAGGAGCTGGCGTAGCCATGGCGAGGACGACGGCTTCCACCCGTGATACCTACGGCAAGACCCTCCTGGAGCTGGGCCGGGAGGACCCGAACATCGTCGTGCTGGGCGGTGACCTGAACAAGTCGGTGATGACGACGTACTTCGCCAAGGAGTTTCCCCAGCGCTTCTTCGACTGCGGCGCCGCCGAGCAGAACATCATCAGCATCGCCGCGGGGCTCGCCTCGTCCGGCAAGACGCCGTTCGCGAGCACCTTCGCCGTGTTCGGCACGGGGCGGCCCTTCGACCAGATTCGCATCAGCGTCTCGCAGCCACACCTGAACGTGAAGATCGTCTGCACCCACGCGGGCATCAGCGTGGGCGAGGACGGCGTGTCCGCGCAGGGCATCGAGGACCTGGCGCTCATGTGCGCCCTGCCGGGCTTCAATGTTGTCGCGCCCGCGGACGCCGTGGAGACGGCCCAGGCCGTGCGCGTCGCCGCGAAAACGCAAGGCCCTTTCTATATCCGCCTGTACCGTCCCGCGACGCCCGTCGTCTGCGGGCCGGACTACAAGTTTGAGCTGGGCAAGGCGGCTCTGATGCGGGACGGCCTGGACGCCACGATTATCGCGTACGGCATCATGGTGGCGGCCGCGCTGGACGCGGCGGAGGACCTGACGAAACAGGGGCTTCGCTGCCGCGTGCTCAACATGTCCACGCTGCAACCTTTCGACGCGGACGCGGTCGTGCGGGCGGCCCGGGAGACGGGCGCCATCGTGACGGCGGAAGAGCACTACCGCCGCGGCGGGCTGGCGAGCCTGGTGGCCCAGACGCTGGCGGAGCAATCGCCCGCGCCTCAGGGCGTGGTGGCCCTGAACGGCTACGCCGAGTCCGGCAAGGCGGACGAGCTGATGACCAAGTACGGACTGACGGCCCGCGCCATCGAGCGCGCGGTGCTGGAGACGGTGGGACGCAAGCAGCAGGGGCTGTCCTGCTCGGCGTAGGCCAGCGCATGTCCGTGAAGGACGGAAGCCCCTCAGGAGGACGCCGTGGTCACTCGAACGCGAAAAGCCCCCATACCGGTGAGGAAGACGTTGCACCGCCTGGTGGACGAACTGAAGGATAGCGAACTGGACGCCGCGCGGCGATATCTGGAGTACCTTCGGAATGTCGGCGGCGATCCGGTACTGCAAGCGCTGATGGAAGCGCCCCTCGATGACGAGCCGGAGACGAAGGAAGAGGCCGCCGCGGTGCGAGAGGCCAGGGAGCAGTACGCCCGAGGAGAAGCCGTCCCAGATGAAGAAGTGTGGAAAAGGCTAGGGCATGGTCTGGCGCATCGAGTGGACACCCGCCGCGGTTCGTGACCTGGAGGGCCTTGATTATCGAACGCGGGAACGAATACGCGAAGCTGCTTACCGGCTCGCGAGTGCCGGGCATGGCGACGTTAAGCGTCTGCATGGGAAAGAGCGCGAATGGCGGTTGAGAGTGGGGGGCTGGCGCGTACGGTTCGTCTTTCACTCTGAGGCACAAAGCATACGCATGTTGCGAGTCCTTCCGCGCGGGCGAGCGTACCGGGATTGAGTACGCTCTGACGCAGGGAGACACGAGGGGAAAAGCCAATGACTACGATTACCCCCGCACCACAACCCCAGTCGGCGCCGCGGCCGGCGTCCCGGCGCGCCAAGGTGGCCGTCCTGTACACCTCGCCGCGGACGGTGGTGGAGGACTATGGTCGCCTCATGCGGCTCGCCGACGTGGACAAACACCTGGTCGCCGCCGCGCCCACCATCCTCAAGGTCAACATCAGTTGGCAGAAGTGGTTCCCCGCCTGCTCCACGACGCCCTGGCAGCTTGAAGGCGCCATTCGCGCCCTGCGCTCGCTGGGCCACTCCGAGATGTACGCCTGCCATAACAGCACGGTCGTAGTGGACTCCCACGAAGGGGAGGTCGCCAACAAGCAGAAGCCCGTGTGCGACAAGTACAACGTCCCGGACGTGCACCTTGAGGACGTGAAGTGGATAAGGTATCAGCCCAAAGGGGAGATGCTTGTCCTGAACAAGATATTCCCGGAGGGCATCCACATCCCGGAGTTCCTCGTCGGCAAGAACATCGTCCACCTGCCGACAATGAAGACCCACGTCTTCACCACGACCACGGGCGCCATGAAGAACGCCTTCGGCGGGCTGCTGAGCCATCGGCGGCACTGGACGCACTCCGTCATCCACGAGACGCTGGTGGACCTGCTGACCATCCAGAAGGAGATTCACCCGGGCCTCTTCGCCGTCATGGACGGCACCCTCGCTGGCGACGGCCCCGGCCCGCGCGCCATGCGCTTTCACGTCAAGAACGTCATCCTGGCGAGCGCCGACCAGGTGGCTATTGACGCGGTGGCCGCGAAGATCATGGGCTTCGATCCGATGAAGCAGAAGTTCATCCGCCTGGCGCATGAGCGTGGCTTGGGCTGCGGCGACCCGCGCCAGATTGACATCGTGGGCGACAGCATCGAGGGCGTGGACTGGAAGTTCAGGGGCAACGAGGAGACCTTCGCCAGCCGGGGCCAAAAGATGATCTACTGGGGGCCGCTGAAGCCACTGGAGAACCTGCTCCTGCGCAGTCCCATCGTCCCGTGGGCCTTCCTGGCGTCCAACCTGTACTTCAACGCGTTCTGGTACAACCTCGTCGGTCGGCGGCGGGTGAAGCAGGCGCTGGAGACTCCCTGGGGCAAGCTGTTCCAGACGTACTAAGGTGTCCTGAGTTGTTAATCCATCTCCGCCTCCTCTCAACGGTGACGTGTACACCGCCGCTCGCATGCCCTCTGGTAGCTGCCCCTCCCTCTCCGCACGCGGAGAGGGAGGCCGGGTGGGTGAGGTTTACTCCTCCACCCGCTTCATCGCGGCGAGCGCCACGCCGCGGCTGAACCCGCGCCGCAGCAGGTGCGCGAACAGCCGCCGCCGGTAGGTCTCGCGGTCCAGCCCCGAGAGCGCCTTCGCGCGCTTCCGCGCCGCCGCGTACGCCGCCTCCGCGTCGTCCCAACCCGCCACCGCGTTACTCGCCGTCTCGCTGCCGACGCCCTTCCGCCGCAGCTCGCGCTCCGTCTGCCGTCCGCTCTGCGGGCGTGACGCCTCGCGGGACTCACGCCACCAGCGGGCGAACGCCGCGTCGTCGAGCAGGCCCAGCCGCTTCAAATAGGCAATGGCCCCGCTCACGGCGTCGGCGGGCATGCGGCGGGCCGCGAGGCGCTGACGTATCTCGGCCTCGCTGCGCGGGCGGACGGCCAAGAGACGCCGCGCGGCGTCCAGCGCCCCTTCCAGCGCGGCCTGACGGTGCAACGCGGCGATCTGCGCCGACGTGAGCGTCGCGCCCACGGCGAGGTTGGCGCGGGCGACGGCGTCGGCGCTGAGGACGCAGAGCAGCTTGCCGTCGGCGTGGACGGCGATGCGCCCGCCGCGAGAGTGCGCAAGCGCGGTCACCGTCGGCACGGGTGCTACTCCTCCGGCGTCGTCTCTTCCTCGCTGGCGCTGGGGACGGGGACGGCCGTCGCCCTCGGCCCGGAGGCCCGGATCTGCTTCTCCAGCTCCTGCGCTATGTCGGGGTGCTGCCGCAGGAACTGCTTGGAGTTCTCCCGCCCCTGGCCGATGCGCGTGTCGCCGACGGCGAAGAACGCGCCGGACTTCTTGACCAGGCCCAGGCCCACCCCCAGGTCCAGCAGGTCGCCCTCCTTGCTGATGCCCTCGCGGAACATGATGTCGAACTCGGCGAGGCGGAACGGCGGCGCCACCTTGTTCTTGACCACCTTGGCGCGGACGCGGTTGCCCACCACGTCGGTGCCCTGCTTCAGGGTCTCCAGGCGGCGCAGGTCTATGCGGACGGAGCTGTAGAACTTGAGGGCGCGCCCGCCGGGCGTCACCTCCGGATTGCCGAAGAAGACGCCGATCTTCTCCCGAAGCTGGTTGATGAAGATGACCGCCGTATGGGAGCGGCTGATGGCCGCCGTCAGCTTGCGCAGCGCCTGGGACATGAGCCGCGCCTGCAGCCCCACGTGCTGGTCGCCCATGTCGCCTTCAAGCTCGGCGCGCGGGACCAGCGCGGCGACGCTGTCAATGATGACCGCGTCCACGGCGCCGCTGCGCACGATCTGCTCGGTGATCTCCAGCGCCTGCTCTGCGAAGTCCGGCTGCGATATGAGCAGGTCGTCCACGTTGACTCCGCAGACACGCGCGTAGCTGGGGTCCAGAGCATGCTCCGCGTCAATGTACACGACCTTGCCGCCCGACCGCTGCGCGTTGGCGATGATGTGCAGCGCCAGCGTGGTCTTGCCCGACGCCTCCGCGCCGAATATCTCCGTGACGCGCCCGCGGGGTATGCCGCCGACGCCCAGCGCCAGGTCCAGCGACAGCGAGCCTGTGGATATCACCTCCACCGACTGTCGGGCGGCCGCCTCGCCGAGGCGCATGATGGTGCCCCGGCCATAGGTCTTTTCCAGATAGCCAAGGGCCATGTCCAGGGCCTTCTCTTTCTCGGTGGCCTTGGCGGTGTCAGCAGCCTGGCGGTCTGCGGGAGTGCTCATAGCCCTACCATCCTTCGTCAGTTCCTCGCGCGTCCGTTTCTTTTCCCGTTTCGCTGTAGCCCAACCCATCGTCGCCACCCCCTCGCGGCCAAATATGATTAGAACAATTGTACCGCAACCGCGCAAGGGGGAGAGGATGACTTACACAGCCGTACATTAATCCGTAAACTGATTCCCCCTCCGCTCACCCTGAGCTTGTCGAAGGGCGAGCCGTCGTGGTTCGACAGGCTCACCACGAGCGGTTTGCAAGTCAACCCAAGGCTTTGTAGTTGCGTCCGCGTTACGCCTTCTGATAGCCGTTAGTAATGGGCATGCGCCGGTCGCGCCCGAAGGCCCGCGGCGTGATCTTGACGCCGGGAGGCGCTTGCCGCCTCTTGTACTCGTTCTTGTCCACCCAGCGCAGGACGCGCTGCACCGTCTCCGCGTCGTACCCCATGCCGACGATGTCCTCGAAGGTGCGGTCCTCCTCCACGTACGCCTTCAGGATGGGGTCCATGATGCGGTAGGGGACGCGCTCCTCCTCCGTGTTCTGGTTGGCGCGCAGCTCCGGGCTGGGCGGCTTGACCAGCACGCTCTTCGGGATGGGGCCGCGTCCTTCCCTGGAAGGATGGGCGTTGCGCCAGGCAGCCAGTTTGTACGCCAGCGTCTTGGGCACGTCCTTCAGCACGGAGAAGCCGCCCGCCATGTCGCCGTAGAGCGTGGAGTAGCCGATGGACAGCTCACTCTTGTTGCCCGTGGACAGCACCAGCCAGCCGAACTTGTTCGACAGCGCCATCAGGATGTTGCCCCGGATGCGCGCCTGGATGTTCTCTTCCGCCACGTTGGGCTGAGTCCCGCTGAACGGCTCGCTCAGCGTCTCCAGGTACGCCTTGAAAGGCTGCTCGATGGGGATGACCATGAAGCGGACGCCCAGGGCGTCGGCCAGGGCGCGCGCGTCCGCCAGGCTCCCCTCCGACGAGTAGCGCGACGGCATGCCCACGCCCACCACGTTGCGCTTGCCGAGCGCGTCCACCGCGACGCAACACGTCAGGCTGGAGTCAACGCCGCCCGACAGGCCGATGACCACCGTCTTGAAGCCGTTCTTCCGCACGTAGTCGCGGGCGCCCACGACCAGCGCCTGATAGACCTCCGCCATGTCGTCCAGCGGCTGTCCTTCCGCGGAAGGACGCGCGGGCAGCGGTGGCCGCGCCCGCGATGAGGGCCTGGCGCTGACCACGATGCGCTTCAGCTCGCCGATGCCGTGCTCCGGCAGATGCTCCTTGCGCGGGCGGGGCGCGTGCAGGCGCTCGCGCTGCACCCCTTCCACGTCCAGGTCCAGCACCAGCATGTCCTCCTGGAACTGGCGCGCCCGCGCGATGACCTCGCCCTTCTGGTCGAAGACCATGCTGCCGCCGTCGAAGACCAGCTCGTCCTGGCCGCCCACCATGTTGACGTAGGCGATGATAAGCTGGTTGTCGCTGGCGCGCGTGCCCACCATGCGCTCCCTGAAACCCCTCATGCCTGCGTGGTAGGGCGAGCCGTTGATGGTGACAATCACCTCGGCGCCGCCCTCGCGCTGTACCGCCGTGGGGCCGACGGCGTACCAGATGTCCTCGCAGATATTGACGCCCACGTGCACGCCATTGATGACGTAGACGGGGCACTCGCGGCCCGCGCGGAAGTAGCGGTCTTCGTCGAAAACGCCGTAGTTGGGCAGGAACATCTTGTGGTAGACGTCCACCAGCTTGCCGTTGTGGATGACGGCGGCGGCGTTGTAGGTGTCCGAGTTGGAGTCCACGAAGCCCACCACCGCGGTGATGTCTTTGGCGTGCCGCGCAATCCTGTCCAGGCGCTTGCGGTTCTCCGCGATGAACTGGGCCTTGAAGAGCAGGTCCTCCGGCGGGTAGCCGGTGATGGCGAGCTCGGGGAAGGCGACGAGGTCGGCGCCCGCGGCCCTGGCCTTGTCCATGTAGCGCAGGATGCGGGCCGTGTTGCCGTCCAGGTCGCCGACCGTGGGGTTGGTCTGGGCCAGCGCGATGCGGAATGTGCGCATAGCTGAAAGCTTTCCCTGGGTCAGGCTTTGTTGAGCTTGACTATAGCATACATCAGCGCGGGACGGAAAGACGGGATAGCACCAGGCCGCTCGTGGTGAGTCCTTCGGCTCTGCTCAGGACAGACTCTGTCGAACCATGGGGTGGGCCATAGCTGTCACCGCTGGTTCAGACAGACGTAGATTCTTCGCTGCGCTCAGAATGACAAAACACATGCGTTGGGAGCATTCCATCCGCGAAGGATGTCCGGGACGGTGGGGGATGAGATCCGCCTACCCCCCCCCTAGCAGCGCCGTCACCTCGCGCACGTCCGCCACCTCCTCCAGCCGCGCCAGCATCCCGATGGCGCTCCAAACTGTCGGCGCGCGGCGTGGCGTCGTAGCGCGGCGTGGCGCTCGCCGCGATGAAGAGGGTGGAGGGTTAGACCTCACCCACCCGGCCTCCCTCTCCGCACGCGGCGACGGAGGAACGACCACGGCGCGGTTCGCGAAGACGCAGAGAACGGAATCCCCATATAAGAAACGAGTGGGTCTTCTCTGTGCTTCTTGACCGTTTTCTCCGAACGGGAGACCGGAGGAAGGCAATTTCTCAGAGCCGCTGTCACTTAGTGGAACCAAGCGGCAGCCCAACGGTCAAGTTACACATTGTTGTTTTGGCCGAGTGTCGGGTCGTATACTTACGCATACGGTTCGTTAACAACCGGGGAAGAGCCTCCCCCAAACGGACAGGAGATACTGTGTGAGGATAGGTAGGGCAGATGGCGTGGAATACTGGCATTGCGGGACCCGTGCTTGACATTGCGGTTTATCCGAGTACGCCTCTCCGTGTTATGGCCGGTCCTGGAACAGGCAAGACCTTTGCGGTCATGCACAGAGTGGCGAGACTGCTGGAAACCGGGACTTCACCTTCGTCCATCTTGGCTGTTTCGTTTACTCGAACGGCTGCCAACGACTTGATTTCACAACTCAATTCGTTAGGCTCACCTGGAGCACAGAACGTTACAGCTTCCACTCTTCACTCACTCGCGTTCAAGCTCCTGCGAGAAAACGCTGTGTTTCAGGCAACACACCGCGTGGCTCGCCCGTTAACATCATTTGAATCTGACTGCTTGGTGACTGATCTAGCGCCGAACTTCGGCGGGAAAGATGCTGTTAAAGCCCTAGTGAAAGCATTTGGGGCATGTTGGGCGACACTTCAACACCATCAACTGGGATGGCCCCGTGACCCTATTCAACAGAACTTCCAGCGCGAGTTGCTTCGTTGGCTGACTTATCATCAGGCTATCCTGATTGATGAACTGGTTCCTCTTGCCTTGGACTATATTCGACAGAATCCAGCCTCGCCGCATACACCTCAATATGGCCACGTTCTAGTAGATGAATATCAGGACCTGAATCGGGCTGACCAAGAGTTCGTCGACGCTGTAGCCAGGAATGGAGCACTCACTGTGATCGGTGATGAAGACCAATCCATCTACACGATGCTTCGGCATGCACAGCCCGAAGGCATCACGCAGTTCCACACATCTCATTCAAATACCCATGACGTGCCCCTGCATGATTGCAGACGATGCCCCCACCAAGTCGTGCATATGGCGAACGCCTTGATCCTACACAATCATCCACAGCGTCCAAGCACAATTCGGCCAATGCCAGGGAACAGCAATGGCATCGTTTACATTGTTCAGCACAACACGGTCCAACAAGAGATAATCACCTCAGCCGCTTTTGTGCATTGGTTCCTGGGAAATCATCCTGATGTCAAACCAGGGCAGATTCTCGTTTTGTCAACACGACGGATTATCGGGGAATTGATCCGGGATGAGTTGGTCAGGTTAGGTCATGCTTCTCAGAGCTTCTTTGCTGAGAATTATTTTGAGAAACCAACTGCGGCAGAAGGGTACTGTTTACTGACGATGTTGGTTCGGTCCGACGACCGACCTGCATTGCGTGCCTGGTTAGGTATCGGGTCTAGTAATTTGCGTGCTCCCGCTTATCAGCGGATATGGAGCGACACAGACGCGGCGGGGGTCAGTCCCCGCCAATTGCTCGACGGTATTCTTTCAGGTTCTGCTCAAGCGCCGCCTTATACAGACGGTCTTGTTCAACGGTATCACGCACTTGTCACAAGATTATCGGCACTGACCGGAGCAATGGGGACGCCGCTGGTTGACCTCCTGTGGCCACCTGGTAATCCCGAATGTGCGGACATCCGCGCTGTTGCCTTGTCGGTAGCGGCTAACTCTCCTTCGCCGGAGGGAATGTTGGAAGAATTGACCACTGCAATCACTCAACCAGAACTCCCTAGCGCCCAGGACGATATCATCCGTGTGATGAGTCTGCATAAGTCGAAGGGATTGACTGCAAAGTGCGTCTTGGTTACGGGCTGCATCGCCGGAGCTTTGCCCACAATCAAGGCAGGTCTTTCCACACAAGAGCAGATAGCTTCTCTTCAAGAGCAACGGCGGCTGTTTTATGTAGCTGTGACTAGGACCACCGATACCTTGGTATTGAGTGGCGCTGCCTTGGCACCGTGGGGCGATGCAAAGCGCATGGGGATCACTGTCGCGCGCAGCGTCGGGAGTGATGCCGTTCTTCAAGCGAGTCAATTCATGAGCGAATTTGGAACACACGGGCCCACGCCCGTGTCGGGAAACCAATGGCGCTCGGCCCTAGGGTTTTAGAAGGGTTGAGACATAGGGCACGACGGCCTCACTGGCCGTCCAGGGGAGATGAGGTCTAGGAGGTCGGCCCGGTCCTCCGCCCTGCGGAGCGGCGTCCGCGCAGGTAGCGCACGAGGAACAGTCCGGAGCCGACGATGACGACGCTCACGTAGGTAATCGAGCGGTCCAGCAGGATAACGGAGAGCGCCGCCGGGGGCGCCAGCGCCAGCGTCAGCACGCCCGCCACGCCGGTCTCCACCAGCCCCAGCCCGCCCGGCGTGATGGGGACGATGATGAGGATAGCGGACGCCGCCGTCGCGAAGAACAGCAGCGACAGGTCCACGTCGAAGCCGAGCGCCCGCGCCACCAAGTACAGGTGGGCCACCTCCAGGCACCATATCGTAAGGCTCACGACCAGCACCCACGGCAGTTGTCGCAGGCTGCCCAGCGTGCCCTCGTGGAAGAGCGTGTAGAGCCGGGCCAGCGGGACGGGCAGTCGCTTCGCCATGCGAAGGCCCAGCACGCGCATGCCGACCAGCAAGGCGGCGGTCGCCGCCAGCAGCGCCACGCCGACGCCGATGAACAGGGTCGCCTTATCCGGGCTCGCGCGCCCCAAGAGCGCCACGCTGGACAGGACGAGCGACAGGAACACCACCACAATGTCCACCACGTGCTCCGCCGCCAGCGTGCCCAGCGTCTTCGGGAAGCTGACGCGGTTCTCCTTCGCCAGCAGGTACGAGCGATAGACGTCGCCGAGCCGGAAGCCCGTCACCGCGTTCGTGAACCAGCCCAGGTAGCACATCTGCGCCGCGCTCGCTATGGAGGGCAGGCGCACGCCCGGGTCCCGCTCGACGCCCGCGTTCCGCAGGAAGACAAGCCAGCGGTACGCCCGCAGGGGGAAGTTGGCGTAGTAGAAAGCGACGGCCAGGACAAGGAACAGCGGGTTGGCGTGGCTGATGTATTGCCATGTGGAGGCGAAATCAATCTGCACGCGCGTCGCGATGAAGACCACGATGGCCGCGGCGATGGCGAAAGAAATGAGCGTGGGCGCCGACAGGAGACGCCGCTTGAGCGAGACGTCCGGCAGCTTGTCGGCGTCTTGCGGCTCAGTCGTTGGCTGCGCCAGCTTGTCCATGCACCAGGTCCTTCTCGAATCCTAATGGGCGCTTGTGCGGCATCCCCGGACGCCGCGGATAGGCCGGAGGCGTCGGGCGCTCCTTTGCCAGGACGACGAGCGTCCGGCCCGACAGGCCCGGCAGCTCGACGGGCAGGACGTGGAGCAGACGCCCGCCCATCGTGGCGATGGCCTCCGCAGCGCGCTCCACCTCAGCGGCTGCGTCGCTCATCTTGCCCAGCACGGCCCTGCCGCCGATGGCGCAGAAGGGCAGGGCAAGCTCCGCGAGCTCCGCCGTCTCCGCCACCGCGCGCGCCAGCACCAGGTCGTATTGCTCCCGGTACGCGGGGTCATGCGCCCGCGTCTCCGCCCTGTCGGTGACGACCTCCACGTCGGGCAACCCCAGTGTGGAGACCAGATGTCTCAGAAAGTACGTCTTCTTCCGCGCCGATTCCAGCAGCGTCAACCGTATGCCGGGGCAAGCTATCCTTAGCGGTATGCCCGGGAACCCGCCGCCTGAGCCGATGTCCAGCACGCGCATCCCGGCCCGCGGCCCGCCCGGCAGCGCCAGCGCGAAGCTGAGCGAGTCCAGGAAGTGCTTGACCTCCACCTCATCAGGCAGGGTGATGGCGGTCAGATTCACTTGCCTGTTCCAGCGGAGAAGCTCCTCGCGGTAGCGGGAGAACCTCTCCATCTGCGCCGGCGTCAGGCTGATGCCCAGCCGTCGAGCGCCCTCCGTCAGCCGCTCCACATCCGCCTCCCATGCTGCACAATAGGGGGATTATAGCACAGCTATCCCGCGCGAACGGACGCCCGCGCACGCCCGGCGCCCCTTTTCCCCACGCCTCGGAAACCCGTATGATAGGGGCGCGACACGCATCCGCAAGGACGGACACCAATGCAGAATCGCTTTCCTCGCGGTCCCACCTACGGGCTCCTCGTCCTGCCCGTCCTGGCGTTGCTGCTCCTGTCGGCCACGCACGAGGGCCGCGTCCTGGCGCGCACCGCCGCTCTTGTGGCCGAAGTGCTGCCCAACATGCCCGTGCGTCCGCTCCTGTGGTCCCGTCCGGCGGCCCTCCGCGAGACCGTGTCGTTCCCGTCCGCGGCGGGCGAGGCGAAGGCCGAGGTGTACCGCCCTCCGGAGCCGGGCCGCTATCCCGCTCTCATCCTCATGACCGGCGTGACGCCCAACCTGGAGGACCCTGACCTCCGTCGCCTGCTGGAGGGGCTGGCCCGGTCGGGTATCGTCGCGCTGCTGCCGCACTCGGCGCACATGCTGCAGGGCACGGTGAACACCGACGACGTGGAGACTGCGGTGGGCGCCTTTCGCTTTCTCCAGAGGCAGGAGCACGTGGATGCGCGGCGCGTCGGACTGGCGGGCTTCTCCGTCGGCGCGTCCGTGCTGGCCCTGGCCGCCGCCGATGAGCGCATTCGGGACGAGGTGGCCGTCCTCAACTTCTTCGGCGGCTACTACGACGCGGGCGACTACGTGACGGAAGTCGTCACCGGCAGCGTCACGTACGACGGCCAGACACGAGCGTGGAGCACGCGTCCCCAGTACGCGCCGCTCATCAAGGGCCTGCTCATCGCCACGCTGGAGAGCGCGTGGGACCGCGACCTGCTCCAGCGGGCCGTCCTGAAGGGAGAGCAGGCGTCCGCTGAGGAGTGGGCGCGCCTGTCGCCGGACGGGCTGCGCGTCCATGAGTTCCTGACCAACCGTGATCCGATCAAAGGGCGGGAACTCAGGGAAAGTCTGCCGCCCTCCGCGCAGACGGCGCTGCGTCTCCTGTCGCCCAGCCGGGTGGCGGACAAGCTCACGACGCGGGTCTTCATCATGCACGACCGCGCCGATCCCGTCATTCCGTACGAGGAGTCCCGCCGTCTGCGCGACCGTCTGGCGCCCCTCATGCCGCCTGGCCGGTCAAGCTACACGGAGTTCTCCATCTTCGAGCACATGAACCCCACCCGCGGTCTGGACGCCTTCGCCTTCACGCGGGAGGCGGCCAAGCTGATGGCCCACGTGTATGGGGTGATGTTGGCCCTGCTGTGAGAACAGGCCCCATTGCGCGGGCCGGGGCCAGGCGCAACGGAGGCGCGGGGATGCGGCGAAAGAGCGGCAAAGAACCCTTGACAAGCCTGAGCACCGGTGATAAAGTGAACAATGCCCTGTGACATACAAGTCCTGGGTATGTTGTCGCCTGTACGTTAACAACTGAAGAGCAAATTCTTTGTGGAGTGTCCTGTAGGTCAAGTTACACAGGGCACACGGTGGATGCCTTGGCGCCTGGAGCCGATGAAGGGCGTGGCACGGCTGCGAAAAGCCCCGGGGAGCCGCCAAGCAGGCTGATCCGGGGATTCCCGAATGGGGCAACCCAGTCCGGTGAAACCGGACTACTCCGGCTCTGCCGGAGAGGTAAGCGGGGGAACTGAAACATCTTATTACCCCGAGGAAAAGAGACTATTCCCTGAGTAGTGGCGAGCGAAAGGGGAGAAGCCTAAACCCCGTCATCTTAGTGGCCTGAGGGCCTATGCTGACGGGGGGTTGCGAGGCCGGACATGCTTCTACCTCAGTGGGAGCGCGGAGTTACAAAGCTTCTTACTAGCCGAAGGCTCTGGAAAGGGCCGCCATAGAGGGTGATAGCCCTGTAGGCGAAAGAAGAAGGCTCCGGACCGGTTCTCAAGTACCACGAGGGCCGAGGAACCTTGTGGGAATCTGGGGAGACCACTCTCCAAGGCTAAATACTCCAGGCGACCGATAGTGAACGAGTACCGTGAGGGAAAGGTGAAAAACACCCCGGGAGGGGAGTGAAACAGATCTGAAACCGTGTGCCCACAAGCGGTCAGAGGGCCGGGTAACCGGCCTGATGGCGTGCCTATTGAAGAATGAGCAGGCGAGTTAATCGGCGTGGCGAGGTTAAGCCTGGCGAACAGGTGGAGCCGTAGCGAAAGCGAGTCCGAATAGGGCGTCTAGTCGCGTCGATCAGACCCGAAACCGGGTGAGCTACTCCTGGCCAGGGTGAAGGTCAGCGAAAGCTGACTGGAGGCCCGAACCCGTGTGAAGTGCAAATCGCTGGGATGAGCTGGGAGTAGTGGTGATATGCCTACCGAACCCGGAGATAGCTGGTTCTCCCCGAAGTGCATTGAGGTGCAGCCTCAGAGGAAGACTGACGGAGGTAGGGCTCTGAATGGGTAAGGGGGCTAACCACTTACCAAACCCAATCAAACCACGAATGCCGTTAGTTAATCCCTGGGAGTGAGTCGATGGGGGATAAGCTTCATCGACGTGAGGGGAACAACCCAGACCGCCCGCTAAGGTCCCTAAGTGCAGGCCAAGTGATAAGGAAGTCGTTTCGCTTAAACAGCCAGGAGGTTGGCTTAGAAGCAGCCATCCTTTAAAGAGTGCGTAACAGCTCACTGGTCGAGGGAGACGGCGCCGACAATTTATTGGGACTTCAGCCTGCCACCGAAGCGACGGCTCTTTCGGTGCCTTCGGGCACCGCGAGGGGGTAGGGGAGCGTTCCCTCCAGCAGTGAAGGTGCGACCGTGAGGTCCGCTGGAGCGGAGGGAAGAGCGAATGCCTGCGTGAGTAGCGTTTAGGCGTGTGAAAACCACGTCCGCCGCAAGCCGAAGGTTTCCTACGCAACGTTCTTCGTCGTAGGGTAAGTCGGGCCTAAGCTGAGGGCTAGCGCCGTAAGCGATGGACAGCCGGTTAGTATTCCGGCACCGCTCTGCAAGCGTTATCAACGTCGGGGGGACCCAGAGAGGTAAGCAAGGCGCCCCCATTGGACATGGGGCGTCCCCCTTTTGGTGCCAGGTCGCGATTGGCAAATCCGTCGCGGCCGTTACGAGCGAAGGAAGGGGGGAAGTTTCGGGGCGACTCGGAGCAACCCTGTTGATCCTGGACTGGCAAGAAAATCCGCGGCGTGAGTCTGCAGAGCGCCCGTACCGTAAACCGACACAGGTCGGCGGGGATCAACGTCCCCAGGCGGTCGAGAGAACCCTTGGGAAGGAACTAGGCAAACGAGCCTCGTAACTTCGGGATAAGAGGCGCCCTCCGGAGTGCAAGCTCTGGAGGGCCGCAGCGAAGCAGCTCGGGCGACTGTTTAACTAAAACACAGGTCTGTGCCAAAGCGTAAGCTGAGGTATACGGGCCGACACCTGCCCAGTGCCGGAAGGTTAAGGAGAGGAGTTCGGGGGTAACCCCAAAGCTCTGAACTGAAGCCCCGGTGAACGGCGGCCGTAACTCTAACGGTCCTAAGGTAGCGTAGCCCCTTGTCGGGTAAGTTCCGACCCGCATGAAAGGTGGAACGACCTGAGCGCTGTCTCCCCAAGGGACTCGGCGAAATCGAAGTATCCGTGAAGATGCGGATTTCCCGCAGCAGGACAAAAAGACCCCGTGAAGCTTTACTGTATCTTGGCACTGCACAGGGGTGAGGGATGCGTAGTATAGGTGGGAGGCTTTGAAGGGGCGGTCTCGGCCGTCCTGGAGCCAACAGTGAAATACCACTCTTCTCTTACTCTAGTGCTCACCGGCCCTGACACAGGTCTGGGACAGTGCTAGGGGGGCAGTTTGACTGGGGCGGTCGCCTCCCAAAAGGTAACGGAGGCGTCCCAAGGTTCCCTCAGGGTGGATGGTAACCACCCGTGGAGTGTATGGGCATAAGGGAGCTTGACTGTGAGGCCTACAAGCCGAGCAGGGGGGAAACCCGGGCCAAGTGATCCTACGGTACCGCGTGGGCGGGCCGTGGCTTATCGGATAAAAGCTACTCCGGGGATAACAGGCTGATCGAGCCCAAGAGTTCATATCGACGGCTCGGTTTGGCACCTCGATGTCGGCTCGTCGCATCCTGGGGCTGCAGGAGGTCCCAAGGGTCCGGCTGTTCGCCGGTTAAAGCGGTACGCGAGCTGGGTTCAGAACGTCGTGAGACAGTTCGGTCTCTATCCGCTGTGGGCACAGGAAAGGTGAAGGGAGTCTTCTTTAGTACGAGAGGACCGAGAAGAACCGACCACTGGTGTGCCAGTTGTTCCGCCAGGGGCATCGCTGGGTAGCCACGTCGGGAAGCGATAAGCGCTGAAGGCATCTAAGCGCGAAGCGCACCCTAAGATTACCTTTCCCACCGGGTGACCGGGTAAGGCCGCAGGAAGACTACCTGCTTGATAGGCGACATGTGGAAGGCGCGCAAGCGCCGGAGCTTAGTCGTACTAATCGGCCGAGGACTTGACCTATGGGGCACTTTGCAAAGAAAACTCTTCAGCGTCCAGGCACCGTCGCGGGGTGGAGCAGTGGCAGCTCGTCGGGCTCATAACCCGAAGGTCGGTGGTTCGAATCCACCCCCCGCTACCAAGAAAGCGACATGAAAAGGCCCCTGATCAGATAGACGGGGGCCTTTTCCTTTGGTGATTAGGTAAGGTTTGGCACAAAATCGCAGAGGTACTGAACTAACCGAGGGAAGATGTCCTCCTGGCGATGATTGTAGCGGAACTCCAGTTCCTTGAGGTACAAAGGGAAGCGTTGGGGAGACACCCCATGATGCTTG